>JAGYMR010000393.1 GCA_018400515.1 Tangfeifania sp. | reverse complement strand
TGGTCGTGGTTTTACCGGCCCCGTTGGGACCAAGAAAACCAAGGACTTCACCGGTCTTTACCCGGAAACTCAACTGATCGACTGCATTTTGACGGCCGTACGTTTTCGTAATTTCCTTTACAATGATGTCCATGTTTTTTTAAGCTTATTTTTTTGGGAGACCAAAATTAAAAAATTCAGTTTTTCCTGAAGTTGGCAACTTCCGGTTTTAACACTATTTAACAAAATAATCCATTGTTTCCTGCAGGCCTCTAAAAGCCGGGAAAACAACCGCAGAGACCTTTCCGGGAGTTGGCGGGTCATTTTAAAAATGGCTGAAAGATCGTGGGTTGCGACGTGCTCCTTCAGGGATGAAGACCGCCATGAGCCACCCCAGAAAATGCAAAAACCGCCCCCGGGGAGGTGGACGGTTCCGTTTTCATTTATTAATGATGGACAATGCTAAAGGTCAATCATGGCTTTCACGGCATGATCCTTATAGCCCTCGACAATATCAAAAGCTTCGGGGGTTTCTTCCAGCGAAAAGTGATGGGTCACCATCTGCTCCACATCCGCCTTTCCGGATGCAACCAGCTCAATAGCTTCCTCCACGCAGTGGTTTTGCCGGCGGACATTTATAACGGTCAGCTCTTTCCGGCGCATCAGGTCCATATCAAAAGTATACGAAGCCGAGGGAGGAATGCCCACAAGCACCAGTTTGCCGCCGGGCTTCAGAATCTTCAGTGCATTATTCACCGCATCCTGATCGCCGCTGGCCTCAAAAACCACATCCAGCAACAGGGGTTCCTCCTCACGGACGACATTTTCTACGGATTCCTTTTCCGGATTGACCGTATGCGAAGCTCCCATCTCCCGGGCTTTTTGCAAACGGTAATCCAGAGGTTCCACCATCCAGGTCTTGCCAATTCCATCGGCCCCCAGCTTCAGCAATATGCTCAGTCCAATGGGACCCGCACCAAAAATGGCTGCCGTTGTATCTTTATCCGTGATCTGTGCCAATTTAACCGAATAAACACCAATGGTGAAAGGCTCAATCAGTGCAGCCTGAACAGCATTGAGCTTTCCGTTAACCGGGAAACAGGTAAATGCCGGCATCACCAGATATTCTCCCAAACATCCCTCGAGTTGTCCGGGGCACCCGAGAAACCGGTTATTCCGGCAGGTATGCGGCCGCCCTGAAAGGCACTGATCGCAATGCCCGCAATGCACTGCCGGATCCACCACAACCAGGTCACCCGGTTTCACATTGCTGACTTTGCTCCCCACTTCCTGAATCACCCCCGAACATTCATGCCCTACGGCAAAAGGATAGGCTACAACCTGAGTTCCGATTTTTCCTTCCGAATAATAATGGATATCCGATCCGCAAACGCCAATGGAGGTGAGCCGGATCTTCACTTCATCCGCTTTTTCCAGTTGCGGTTCTTGTTTCCGGATCATTTCCATATTCCGGATTCCTGTTAAAACAACCTGCTTCATCTGAATTATATTTTTTTTAATTATTAATCGCGAAATACCTGTTGGGTAAAGATCTGATCTCCGAAGTTCGGGTTTTCCTGAAAAAATGAATCCTGTTCTGTCCGGTACTCCATATCATCTGTTTTTCTGCTTCAGATGGAGCCGGATAATCCAAAAAGGCAGGAACATTAAAAAAAAGCATGCCGGGGAATCCCACGAACAAGAAAAATGCTTTCATGTATTTTATAACATATTGCATCATTTTTTTTCTTAAACTTCAATGAGTTACACATCCCCCAAATACAAAAATTAACAATTATTAATATTTTTTTTATTTTTTTTTAGATCCGAGATAATTTTATACTATATTAGCAGTGTTTTAAATCAATGTAAAGTAAACTTTATTAAAACATCTCCTTTTCTCTGTTAAACCAATATTAAGTGGTCTAACTAAACTAAACTATGAACAACCGGGTTATCTCCATCAATGATAACCCGTTTTTTTATTATTCCCCGGAAATCTAAAATGAAACGAGTCATGTACTATCGTTCATACAGGAAAGACATTATAAATGACGAGTTCCATTTCATACCTTTAAAATAAACAATTATAATGAAATGAAATGACCATTTTGAGGGTGAAATCAGCGGACTTTATGGACAGTCTCTAATTAAGAGGTTTTTTTCTT
>JAGYMR010000392.1 GCA_018400515.1 Tangfeifania sp. | reverse complement strand
AACAACCTCCGCCGGAGAAAATTTTTTTTTAAATAGGATGGTTCATTTTATGTAAAAATGTACCTTTGTCCTGTGTTGGGCGATTTGCTCGAAAACTATAACCATTTTATCGTTATACTGTGTTGTTTGGCGGGAACACCGGATGACACCGTGTAATAAAAGTGTCGCTTACTCATGGAAAGATTTTTACATTATTTTTCAAAGCGCTATCTGCCCCGGTGGTTTATCCTTGCCATCGATGTGCTGATCGTTTTGGTCTCTGTTCATATTGCTTACCTCCTGCGCTTTAATTTTGACTTCGGGGAAGCGAAGCAGATCATGAACCCGTGGAGGATGGTCTGGTTTCTTCCGCTTCTCCTCTTCGTCTTCGTGACAACAAAACCTTACTCCGGAATATTGAGGCAAAGTACGGCAATGGATGTCCTGCGGATCATTCAGTCCATGTTCCTCCTGGGGGTCATTCTTGCCCTGATGTCACTGACGGGCAGGTTCTTTCACTTTGGCGCATTCTTTATCCAGCCATTGTCGGTGATCGTTATCATGGTGCCGGTTTCTATCTTGTTGATGACAATGATCCGGCTAACGGCTAAGCTGATCTTCATATATTTGGGGGGAAAACGACAATCGGTCCGCGTCGTGATTTTCGGGGCGGGTGACCTGGGACAGATCACCCGCAATGCGCTCATGACTGACAGCTCTTTTTCATATAATCTGGTGGGATTTATCGATGATAATCCTTCCCTTCAAAATAAAACAATTGGCGGCATGCCGATCTGGCCGGCGGAAACGGCATTTAACAAGATGATTCCCCATAAAGCGGTCCGTGAGCTGATATTTGCGGTTGATCCCCAAAAAATTACCCGTCAGCGCAAAAGGGAGATCACCGACTTGTGCCTGGCAAATAACATGGCCGTTAAAGAGGTGCCTTCTGTCAGTGACTGGATCAACGGTCAGATAAAACCCGGGGATATCCGGCGCATCAACATCGAAGACCTGCTGGGCAGGGATTCCATCCGGCTCGACAGCCGGAGAATAGCGGAGGGACTGAAAGATGCGGAGGTGCTGGTGACGGGTGCCGCGGGCTCCATTGGCTCGGAAATTGTGAGGCAGCTGATCGCTTTCCGGACCAAACATGTGGTGCTGCTCGATAAGGCGGAGTCGGACCTCTTTAATTTTCAGCAGGAGATCCTCACAAAAAATCCCAACGCAGCTTTCACCCCGGTCATCGGGGATGTAACCAACCTGATCCAGCTGCGCCGGATCTTTGAAACGTATAAACCGGCCATCGTTTTTAATGCGGCGGCTTATAAGCATGTTCCGCTGATGGAGGACTTTCCCTGTGAAGCCCTGCGTGTAAATGTGGGGGGTACCAAGAATCTGGCCGACCTCTCCATGGAGTTTGGGGTGGAGAAATTTGTTTTTATCTCCACCGACAAAGCGGTGAACCCGACCAGCGTGATGGGGGCTTCCAAACGGATCGGCGAGATCTATATCCAGTCTCTGGCACAGGCCGGCATCTCAACGACCCGGTTTATCACCACCCGCTTTGGGAATGTGCTGGGCTCCAACGGATCGGTGGTGCCGCTGTTTAAAAAGCAGATCGAAATGGGCGGACCGGTGACGGTGACGCATCAGGACATTACGCGCTACTTCATGACCATCCCGGAGGCTTGTCAGCTGGTGCTCGAAGCGGGATTCATGGGGGAAGGGGGCGAGATCTACCTCTTCGAAATGGGGGAACCGGTGAAGATTTATGACCTGGCGAAGAAAATGATCGCCCTCTCGGGGTATGTGCCCGGACAGGATATTAAGATTCAGGTAACGGGACTGCGCCCGGGAGAGAAGCTCTACGAGGAGCTGTTCGATAACCGGGAGGAGCTGTTGCCCACGCACAACGATAAGATCCTGATCGGTCGCGTGCGTAAGCATGATCGTGAAAGGGTGAATCATCAGGTATCGCAGTTGCTCCGTAACGTCGATGTGAAAGAGCACTGCACGATTGTTGATGAAATGATGAAACTGGTTCCCGAGTTTAACCCGGTGAATGCCTTGTACCGGCATGATCATCCTGTTCATTGATTTTTGCCGGAGCGCTTCGGGCTGATTAAAAATCCACCACCACACCCAGACTCCCGGTGTACAGATTTTG
>JAGYMR010000391.1 GCA_018400515.1 Tangfeifania sp. | reverse complement strand
GGGTCCTTTTTTACTCATTATAAAATCGATTTTAATGCGGAATTTTGAAAAAAGAAAAAACAGAAAAAAGCAACCGGTTGGCGTTACTGCTCCATCACCGGCGGGAATCATCTTTTTTGGATTTCTGATTGTTTTGCTGCCCCTGGTTTTTTATAAAAATGCCATGGATCCGGCTTTAATGCCCCAGTTACTGGCTGCCAGTATTTTTCTGCTGGGATTTTTTATTTTTTCATTTTTTCCCGGGAATCGTCTCCGGGAAAAGAGGATCTATACCGACCTGATGCTGGGGATCACGCTCCTTTATTTTTTTGTTGGGATTGTTGCTTCTTTTTCAGCTGTTAATGTTAAAGAGAGCTATTTTGATACCTCCCGAACCTTCATTTTTCTGATGGTTATGTTCGTCTCGCTCCATCAGCTGGAGAGAACCCCGGGATGGATCTCCCGGCTGCCGGACCTGTTTTTGATTACGACCACCATCATGCTGGTTATAGGAATTTACCAGTATGTGGATTTTGTCGTTTTGGCGGAGGAACGGTTTCTTTCGGACGGACGTTCGGTTCTTTACAACGTCCGTGGATTGATGGCACATAAAAATTTATACGCTTCGGCGCTGTTTCTGTCGCTTCCGTTTTTAATACTCGGGGGATTGAGTGCTCAGAAGAAAAAAAGGATTGCATTCGTGCTGGTATTTTTTCTTTCATTGGTCATGTTGGTTGTTTTGAGCACACGGGCGGTCTGGCTCGGAACCCTTGTTGCTGCCTTTATCATTACAGGGGGGGTGATCATCATGGGAAAACATTTCAATTTATCCGGAAAATTCCGGCTGCTTTTACTGATCGCTGTTGTGCTTGTTTTACTGGGAGGACTGGGGTATATGGCCCGGCCTACGCAAACCGGAGGTTTTTCGCCGGTTGAAAGATTTAAAAGTATTTTTGATCCGCAAGCTTCGAATAATCGCTACCGGCTGAATGTCTGGGAGGTTTCGCTTGAGATATGGGATCAGAAGCCGGTTTTTGGGGTAGGGCCGGGGAACTGGAAAATTGAGGCCCCTCCCTATTTCCATAGATACAATTTTACGAAGCAGCAACTGAACTGGAACCGCCCGCACAATGATTTTATCTGGGTGCTGACCGAAAAGGGGGTGGTGGGGTTTTTGCTATATATTGCTCTTTTCATTACCGCTTTCTTTTATCTGTTTAGAATAATCCGCCGGTCATCCGAACGGCGACACAAAATACTGGCACTTTTGCTGGGTGGAACGCTTGGAGGTTACCTGGCCATTTCATTTTTCAGTTTTCCGATGGAACGCATTTATCACCAGGTTATTCTGGCTTTGATGCTGGCCATTTCTATTTTGATGCATGCACAAATGGGGCAAAAAGCGCCTGGAAGGGCGTTCCCGCCCTTTTTGCGGATTCCCCTGCTTGCAGGGCTTCTTTTTGTGGTGGTATACGCTTTCTCTGCAACCAAAGTGGAGGAGACAGTGAAAAAGACCGCGATGGAGCAGGAGCGGGGCAACTGGAGGGGAATGCTGCGGCAGGCCAATGCGATCCCCACGACTTTCCGGAATCTGGATGCTGAAGCAATGCCCGTCTATTATTACCATGGATTTGCCCAGGAAAAATTGAAAAATTACCGGCAGGCAAAGGATTATTACCTGGAAGCACTGGAGGATAACCCGGCAAAAGTACAGGTGATGAATAATCTGGGGTTGGTTTATTTCTTTCTGGACGATCATGCAAATGCCAAAAAATGTTTTGAGCATGCCTTATCGGTTTTGCCCGTCTACTTCGAGGCACTCGTCAACCTTGCCGCAGTTTATGGGAAGGAGGGGAACTACACCAAATGCCTTGAATCGCTTGACCGCATCCCGGAGAGTGCAAGGGATGAACGCTATTTTGCCATCGAGAAGCAAGTAAAAAAGTTGATACGCGAGGGAAGATAGTTGTCCATAACCGGATGATTTTTTTAGCTTTGCCGGTTCAAATATAAAGGTCCGGGATAAACTCCCGGGCAATACAGACGAACACAAATGAGGAAAAAAAGAGGGCTTTTAATTTTTTTTGTTTTTTTTTACATTAAACCAGCAAATTGCCTTTATTATATTTCGACTCGATACCCGATACGCGATACTGAATACTGTAATTTAATTGGTAATG
>JAGYMR010000390.1 GCA_018400515.1 Tangfeifania sp. | reverse complement strand
ATAAATCCAACATTTCACTGTTTATTCTAACATATTTCACCTTTTTTCGATGATAAGTATAAGTAATATGAAGATCCCCGTTTTCTCCCTGATTAATGGCAGGATAAGAATATTCGCCGGGCTGATCTTCGAGGGTCAACACCTGCCGCCACGCATTTCCATTCTTGGACACCGCTAAATTCAACGGCGTTCTGGGGCCACCCCATTTCCCTTTTTCACCACGGAAATGGTTGTAAATAATCATTTGCCACCCATTTTTCAGGGTGACGGCATCTGTTCCCGAATTCGGATTGGGCAATTCCGTGGCCTTCAGCTCCGACCAGGTCATTCCGCCGTCCTCCGACCAACTGCTGACAACCACATTTTCTTTACTCCGGCAAAGCGCCTGCAAACGGCCATCGCCGTATTTCAATATACTGGGTTGTATGGCATTGAATTTTCAAGCATTCGACAAATGGCATGATAAACAGGAAGGTGCAATTCCTGGACATCCGCTGTACGTTTTCCGGGAACATTGATAAGCACATCGCAATGCGTTTTCATTTTCCCGCCATCTTCCCCGGTCATGCCGATAATTCGCATCCCTTTGGCCCGGGCAGTAATCATGGCATTTATTACGTTTTCTGAATTTCCGGAAGTACTGATGCCCCAAAAGACATCTTTTTCGTCTCCGTAGACAGCCACTTGCTGGGCATAGATAAGATCTGCATCCATATCATTGGCTACCGCTGTAATCAAAGATCCGTGTGCGGTCAGTGAAATGGCTGGCAAACCGAGCTGCAGGTTTTCGGAGATAAAGGAGGCCTCTTCCGTATCCATTTGTTTCAACTTTCGTTTAAACGACGAATTGAGGGGACGTTTTTGCTCAAACCCCTTCATCAATTCTCCAACGATATGATTGGCATCGGAGCAACTTCCTCCGTTCCCGCATACCAGCAGTTTCCCTTTGTTCCGGTAGGCATCTGTTAACATCGTAGTTGCCTCCCGGATGGACGCTTTTACATTTTCTAACAGAGGGTATTTTTCACAAAGTTCATCCAGGATCACCTGATTATTCATAACCTTCATTTTATTGGTTCATTCCATTAAAAGCAACGCCGAGGGCAGCATAATCCCCCACACTTTCCCCTAGTTCTGCGGGTTTTATTTCGCAGACTGCGGATGCTCCCGGAATAGCTTCTTCCCGGATCAACTTTTCCATGTGGGGTTTAAAAAGATTGACATTCCGGGCATAAATGCTCCCGATGACGATACATTCCGGATTAAGGATATCAATTAAGATGGATAACCCTTTTCCGAGGTATTCCGCCGATATTTTTATGATCTCAAGCGCCACAGGGTCTCCTTCCCGGGCGGATAAAGCCACTGTTTTAGTATCAATTTTTTCAACCGCATCCATTGAAGGGCAAAATTCCACAGAAACGTTGTTTTTTAATTTTTCCATAACGATAGACTTAGCCAACTGAGCGATACCTCCCCCGCTGCAAAAGCCTTCGAACGATCCGGCCTTTCCAAAACCAACCGGTCCGTCGGGGGCCAGCCGGACATGACCTGCTTCACCCCCCAGATCGTTCGTCCCCGTATATAACTTTCCGTTTAAGATCAGTCCGGCACCCATGCCGGTTCCAAAAGTCAGAAAAACCATGTTTTGAGTACCCCTCCCGGCCCCCATCAGCCACTCGGCTAATGCACAGGCATTTGCATCATTCTGGAGAAAGGTGGGAACGCGAAACCTTTCAACAAACAGGTCAACCACCGGAATTTCATCCCATCCCGGAAGGTTCGGAGGGGAAAGAACAATCCCCTTCCGGCTGTCCAGTGGACCTCCGCAACTGATCCCTATTGCGGCTAATGATTCAACACGGATATCATGCTGATCCAATAATTTTTCCATTTCATCCTGCAGTTTGCGGATCATTTGCCAGGGATCAGGAGATTCACGGGTTAAAAGGGTTTTCTTCCCGGTTACAGAAAATGTTTTTGTCTGGTCCCCGGAACCGAGTATAACAGCACATTTAGTCCCTCCAATGTCAATGCCAATAAAATTCATTTTTCAATAATAATTTTATGAATGATCAAGATAAAAAAATTCAACATAAAAAGGAAAGCACCCCAAAGATAAAAAATCAATCGACACCCTCTGGCGGAGGAAACGCTCTGATGTGCATAT
>JAGYMR010000039.1 GCA_018400515.1 Tangfeifania sp. | reverse complement strand
AAACAAATCTTTTACCTGGTCTTTTAAAATCATATCTTCGAATTTTTATGTTTTAATTTCAGTTGTTTGTCGTTTCAGTTGAAGGGTACCATGGGAACCCTTCTGGTTGTTTTATGTGTCTAAAATCAACTGTTTACCGGTTTATATGCAGGGTTCCCCGGAGATCCCCTGTGTCATTTTATTGGTATCAAAAACAGTTATTTGCCGCTAACGGGCACCTGGCCCCTCCGGATCATAGCCTGCCCGTTCATGGCTTCCGGGGGACAAAGGTACAAAGAATTTTTTCCGGAACAGCAACGGGGGTATGGAATGATCGGGATGGGCAGCTATTCGATCACTTCATTCAGGTAGCGGTGGATGAGTTCGGGCTCAAATCCCCGGTTTTGGGCAAAACGAATGATTTGGCCCATTTTTTCAAATTTGTTTTTCTTTTTCACCGAACGGGCTTTCTTTTCCATCGTTTTTACGAGCACATCGTGGTACTTTTCTTCATCCATCTCATCGAGTCCATTTTGGATGAGTGCTTCATCCAGTCCCTTCATGCGCAGGTAGTACCGCATTTTTACCTTTCCCCATTTATTGATCCGGAATTTTTCGGCAATATAGGAGCGGACGTACCGTTGATCATCAATGAATTTTTCCGTTTTAAGTTTTTCTATGATGTCATCCGCCTGATCCTCGTCAAGACCCGCAGCAACGATTTTTTTCCGGATATCCGGGGAGCATTGCTCTGAACGGCTGCAAAGAGCAGCCATCCGGGCCTGGATTTCACGGGCCGTATTTTCTTCGTTTTCCATTCGTAAAAGGACTTATTTGGGATAATCCCTGTAAAGGTAAGCAAAAACAGATGTGTTTAAAAGTTTTTTTTCACCGGGAGAAAAATTGTTTCGCCTCACGTGAGGGTGGTTGCCGTGTGTTTTTCGTTTGCCGGGGGAGCCACTCCGATTTTCAGTCGTGATTATTCCCGGATTCCGGTTAACACCACGCCGTCTTTAAACCGGTACAGGCGTCCTTCATCATTAAAGATCTCTACCAACACGACGTAGACGCCCCATGGTTGTCGCCGGCCGGTTTCGTCCCGGCCGTCCCATGTGATTTTGCCGCTGAGGCCAAGGATCTCATTTTTTGTCAGATCCATCACCGGCCGTCCCTCCACATCAAAAATTTTCACATTGCCTGCAAAGCCGTTCTGCTTCAGGGAATAACGGATGGTGTATTCATCGTTGTACCCATCGCTGTTCGGCGAGAATGCTTCCGGCTCAAAAGTGACCCGGGGACTGTCATCATGCTTCTCTGCTGCCTGGGAATTTTTATATCCCGGTGTTCCGTATCCCGCTTCGGTGGATGCCGAATGCCAGTTTCCGGGATCACTGGAAGACATATCCGCCGAGATCCGTTCCAGAGAAACGCCTTCGGTATCGGACAGAAAGGGGGTGTGCATTTCTTCATTGTAGGAAAATTCATCCACCACCTCCATCGCCTCATTCAGAAGAACAACCGTTCCTTTTTCATTGGGAAAAGCAGGGATTCTTTCCATTTGCAGGAAGCAGGCGGGGCACTGAATGAAAAACCAGGGAAAGACGTCAGCGGTATCTTCTGTCAGGGCCCGGTAGGTGCCCGGGAAAAAATTGGTCTTTTCCCTGGTGAGGGGGTATTGCTGACCTATCTCCCTGTTTTTGTCACGGTTGGCCAGAAACAGCCGGGAAAGGGGGATGATCTTTCCGGAAGGATTGAATATTTCCACGTAATCCTCACCATCCGGGACGGGATCGAAAAGCAGTTCGTTGATAATAATATCTCCTGGTTCGAGGGTATTCCACTGGATCTGAAACTGAGCTGTTTCTGCCGGATTCCCACACTCATCGGTGAGGTTTCTGATCTGCAGCAGGGAAGTTTCATTTTTTGCGAAAGGCCGGATAAAACGGAGGGTCAATTTTTCTGATGTGATCACTTCTGTTCCGGACGGATTTTCCTGTTCATTGAAAATATAGTTTTCCGGATTTTTCATGCGCAGGGTATCGACCGGTTCCGAGAAAGCCAGTTCAATTTCATGCGGTGTAACAGCAACGGCCCATTTGACTGCCGGAGGAATGGTGTCGGGATTTGTTGCCCGGATGGAGTTTCGGATTCCCGGAGTTCCCCCGTCGGCATGGGTTCCTGCTCTCCAGTTTTTCTCCTGGTGACAATGGCGGTAGGGGTCGATCCGTTCAAGGCTCCAGCCTCCGTTGTTTTTTGTTTCATCCCCATACCATTGGTCGTTGTATTGGACTCTGTCGATCATTCTTCCCGTTTCATCGCGGATTTCGATTAAAGCCCCCCGGTTCAGCAATCCCTGGAATCCGGGCACACCGGCGGTATTTCCGTAGCGGGCCAGTTCCCCGGCAGCGCCGGTAGAACAGAGCAGCAGGAAATCCTCCGCTTCGATCACATGGGCGGGCAACGCTTTTTCAACCCCGTTGATGTTCAGCTTCCAGTCTTCTGTATTCACCGGGTGGGGCCGGGTATTGAACAGTTCGATGAACTCCTTCTCAGGAAGTCCCCGGGGAGGATAGGGGTCAGGCATCAGTTCATTGATTACCACATCATGGGGTTTGACTTCCGGCAAAGGGGGTGCCTTTCTCCCGACAACCACTTCGTCGAGGGTCACCTTGTCGCCCGAATAATGGTTGGCCATGATGCAGATGATCTGCAGGGTTTCCCCTGAAAGGCCTTTCTGTTCCGCCACTTCAGAGCCCCAGTTTCCCGCATTGGTGCCATGGATGCTGAAGGGCTCCTGCGGACGGTCATCCAACCGGTAATAGGCTTTCAGGAACTTGGCTTCGGTGTTGGCGCCGCTTCCCGTTTCATAAGCGGTCAGTCGGATGTTTACATCCTCATACGCCGAAATATCAATGGACTCCGAGCGCCAGACAACCGTTCCCTCCATATCGCGGCATTCAAAACGCCCGCCCGAAGTGGCCACGGTTTTTGCGTAATCATCCGGGTTTTTTAAAACCACCCCGGAGTAATCCAGCGTCCAGGTGCTGATCCCGGAAAAATCGGTCAGGATGGAATCCCCTCCGCTGCCCCAGACGCCCTTTCCGGGGATGGAAAAATGTTCCTCCCAGACAACCGCTCTTTCTTCCGGAATGGTGAGTGAGGGCAAAATGAATGTTAAGATTTGCAGAATTATCAGAAACATCTTTTAGTCCATTCCAGGCAAAATAGTAATTTTACGCTAATTTTGTATGATTCAGACAGCTTGAAAAAGGGAATTATACAGGTTTGTCCACAAATTGTCACCGCTTTTTCTAAAAGCGGAGCGAATGGGTTCAGGGAGGCGTGGAGCAGTGAAGCGGGCCTGGATTTTCCAACCATGGAATTTATAGCTGTAATGATTCTGCAGGGTCCCATTTTTTTTCGTGCAGTTTCTCTGAGTCAACGCTATAAATGAAAAATATGTAAGGGAAAAAATGCACCCCGCGGTGTAGCCATTGATTAAAACGGTTCTGCCGGGGGAAATAGACAGGAATCAATAAAAATAAAAAATAAAATCGAATGAAGATTGCAATTGTAGGTGTAAGCGGAGCTGTAGGACAAGAGTTTCTCCGTGTTCTTGAAGAGCGGAATTTTCCTTTGGATGAGTTGGTATTGTTTGGTTCTGCCCGCAGTGCAGGGAAGAAATACCGGTTTAAGGGAAAAGAGTTAACAGTAAAAGAGCTGAAACACAACGATGACTTTAAAGGGATTGATATTGCCCTGACATCGGCCGGCGGAGGTGTTTCGAAAGCGTTTGCCTCCACGATTACCAAACACGGGGCTATCATGGTGGATAATTCCAGTGCATTCCGGTACGATGATGAGGTGCCGCTGGTGGTTCCGGAGGTCAATGCCGAAGATTCCAGGGTTCGTCCGAAGAATATTATTGCCAATCCCAACTGCTCAACCATCCAGATGGTGGTGGCATTGAAGCCGATTGAAGATCTTTCGAAGATCATGCGTGTCCGGGTGGCCACCTACCAGGCCGCCAGCGGGGCAGGTGCCCAGGGGATGGCAGAACTGGAGCAGCAGGTGAAAGATGTGGCGGAGGGTAAAGAGACCACCACCAGCAAGTTTCAGTATCAGCTGGCGATGAACATCATTCCGCACATTGATGTCTTCCTCGACAATGATTATACGAAGGAGGAGATGAAGATGAACTGGGAGACCAAGAAGATCATGCATACCGAAGCTGAGGTTAGCGCCACCTGTGTACGGATTCCCGTGGCCCGTGCTCATTCCGAGGCTATATGGGTAGAAACCGCAGAACCTCTTTCGGCGGATCAGGTGAAATCGGCTTTTGAAAAAACCGAAGGGATTACCGTAATTGACGATCCCTCCAAAAATGAGTACCCCATGCCCCTGTTTGTTTCCGGGAAAGACGATGTTTATGTGGGACGTATCCGGAAAGACCTGGCGGACCCGAAAAACATTACTTTTTGGTGTGTGGGCGATCAGATAAAAAAGGGAGCTGCCCTCAATGCCGTTCAGATTGCGGAGTGGCTGATCCAAAACGGGGAAGTGGGCAGGTAGCGGAAGGTGTATATCGCCCGTTTTAAACAGTAAATGTCCATGGAGAACATCGGAAAAGTAGAAGTACGGCAGCTCAATATCGATGATTACGGAGAGCTAAAAAAGTCCTTGCTGGAGGCGTATGCCAACTGGCCCGAAGATTACTGGGAAGAGAAGGATATCCGCAAATTGCTGCGAATCTTCCCGGAAGGACAGCTGGCGGTCGTGGTGGATGGTGTTGTCGTGGGGTCTGCCTTATCCATTATTGTCAAGTATGAACTGTTTGGCGACGATCACTCCTATGAAGAAATTACCGGGAAGTATACCTTTAACACCCACAACCCCAAAGGCAATACCCTTTACGGGATCGATGTGTTTGTTCGTCCCGAATACCGGGGGATGCGCCTGGGCAGGCGTTTGTACGACGCCCGGAAAGAGTTGTGCGAGAACCTGAACCTGAAGGCCATTGTTTTTGGCGGGCGAATTCCCAACTATCATAAGTATTCCGGGGAATTTTCCCCGAGGGAGTACATTCAGAAGGTTAAATACAAGGAGATATTCGACCCGACCCTGTCCTTCCAGCTCTCCAACGATTTTCACGTAAAAAAGGTGCTGCGGGGTTACATGCCCGGGGATAAGGAGTCGAAAGAACATGCCGTTCTTTTGCAGTGGGATAATATCTATTACCAGAAACCCACCGACAAACCCAGTGGATATAAATCGGTGGTCAGGCTGGGCCTTGTTCAGTGGCAAATGCGGCTTTATAAGAACCTGGACGAGCTTTTTACCCAGGTGGAATATTTTGTGGATGCCGTCGCCAGTTACAAAAGTGATTTTATCCTTTTCCCCGAATATTTTAATGCACCCCTGATGGCCGATTACAATCACCTCGGTTATGCCGAGGCGATCCGGAAGCTGGCGGATTATACCGATGAGATTCTGGAGCGGTTTATCCACCTGGCCATCACCTACAACATTAATATTGTCACCGGGAGTTTTCCCCTCGTGAAGGACGACAAGCTGTACAACACCGGATTTTTATGCCGCCGGAACGGAACGTACGAGACGTATGAGAAGCTGCATGTCACCCCCGATGAAATTAAGACCTGGGGACTTTCCGGGGGGAATCATCTGGAAGTTTTTGAAACGGACTGCGGGCCGGTGGGGGTATTGATCTGCTATGATGTTGAATTTCCTGAATTGTCGCGGCTTTTGGCCCGTCAGGGGATGAGTATTTTGTTTGTGCCGTTTCTCACCGACACCCAGAACGGGTACTCGCGGGTCCGGTATTGCGCCCGTTCCCGTGCCATTGAGAATGAATGTTATGTGGCCATTGCGGGCTGTGTGGGGAATTTGCCGAAGGTGGAGAACATGGATATCCAGTTTGCCCAGTCGGTGGTTTTTACTCCCTGCGATTTTTCTTTCCCCACTACAGGAGTAAAGGCAGAAGCCACCCCCAATACAGAAATGATCCTGGTGGCCGATGTGGATCTTGATCTTTTAAAAGAGTTGCATTCGTTTGGGGCTGTTTGCAACCTGAAAGACCGCCGCACCGATCTCTATTCCCTTACCTGGAATGATCAGCATGCGGCTGCTCCCGGCCGGAAAAAGTAGCTTGCCATTTTGGAGAGCATTTTCGTCTAACGGGTTAATAAAACGGGCGTCCGGGCATTATTTGACCTGCCGGTCCGGGATTTTTTATGCGGTTCATGCCTGTATTTTTACTGAAAGCGGGAGCTATTCCTCCTCCCAGGTAATGTCGAAAAGGTAGTCGTCAAACGGGAAGCGTTGTGAATGGATTTTTTTGACCGCTTCGTAAAGGACCTTTTTAAACTCCTCGATATTTTCCTTCTTTTTGGCCGAAATAAAAACAGCGGGGGTATTGTTTTTGGCCATCCAGGAATTTTTCCACTCCTCCAGGGTAAAATTCTCTTTTGTCCGGGGTGTCAGGTCATCGGCATCTTTTTCCACGGGGTTGTAGGCATCCATTTTGTTAAAGACATAGATGCCGGGTTTCTCTCCCGAATCAATCTCTTTCAGGGTATTGTTGACGGTATCGATCTGTTCTTCGAATCCCGGGTGTGAGATGTCGACCACGTGTACCAGAATATCGGCTTCGCGGACCTCGTCGAGGGTTGATTTAAACGATTCCACCAGGTCGTGGGGTAATTTCCGGATAAAACCCACGGTATCGGCAAGCAGAAAGGGGAGGTTAACGATCACTACCTTCCGGACGGTGGTATCGAGGGTGGCAAAGAGTTTATTTTCTTCAAAGACATCTGATTTAGCCATCCGGTTCATGAGGGTTGACTTCCCCACATTGGTGTACCCCACCAGTGCCACCCGCACCAGTTTTCCACGGTTTTTCCGCTGGGTGGCTTTTTGCCGGTCAATTTTTTTCAATTGTTCCTTGAGCCGGGAGATTTTGTCGAGGATGATTCGGCGGTCGGTTTCAATCTGTGTCTCACCCGGGCCCCGCAAACCGATGCCTCCGCGCTGCCGTTCCAGGTGGGTCCACATGCGTGTCAGGCGGGGAAGCAGGTATTGGTACTGCGCCAGTTCCACCTGAGTTTTGGCATGAGCCGTTTTGGCCCGCCGGGCAAAGATGTCGAGGATCAGGTTGGTGCGGTCGAGTATTTTTACATTTAAACGGCGTTCCACATTCCGGAGCTGGGTGGGAGTCAGTTCATCGTCGAAAATCACCGTGTCGGCTTCCACCACTTTGATATAGTTGCCGATTTCTTCCAGTTTCCCGGGGCCTGTAAAAGTGGATACATTGGGAACATCCAGTTTCTGGGTGAACTTTTTGATCACCTCGGCACCTGCTGTGTTCGCAAGGAACTCCAGTTCTTCCAGGTATTCCATGGCCTGCTTTTCGTCCTGGTCTTTGTAGATGAGCCCGACAATAACGGCCTTTTCTGTTTTCGGCGTTGTTTCAATCATGTACGAATCCTGTTTTGAAGCGAATTGACGCGGGGACATAAAAAACTCCTGACCCCGCTATAGGGACCAGGAGCTTATAAGTATGTTTTTTTCTTTTTACTGCAGTACAAAGTTAATGGGCACCGTGTAAGACACACGCACGGGTTTTCCGCGTTGTTTCCCGGGTTTCCATTTCGGAAGGGTATTCACAACGCGCAGTGCTTCCTTGTCAAGCGACGGGTCAACACCCCGGGCAATGCGGGCATCCGAAACACTTCCGTCTTTGTCGACAACAAAAGTGACATATACTTTTCCCTGGATCCCGTTTTCCTGGGCAATTACCGGGTATTCAATGGCATTGGCAATGTATTGCCGGAGGGCCATCTCCCCGCCGGGAAATTCAGGCATGTCCTCTACGATAAAAAATACTTTGGCCTCTTCCTCCTCCTCTTCTTCCTCTGTTTCAATGACGGGCTCCACATCAATGACGGTTTCGTCGTCGGCCTCGGTGTCTTCAATCTCCAGTTCATCTTCAATTTCCACGTCGTCTTCCACAATGTTGAGAACCTCAACTACTTTGGGTGGCGGTGGTGGCGGTGGCTTTACCTGTTGTTCCCGGGTAATTGGAATAATCTCTTCTTCAATGACTTTCTCTTCCACTTCCCCAAGTGAACCGGACTTTTTGGGTTTGGTTTTATACTCAAACGCAAAAAGTACAAATCCCAATGCGATCACCAATCCCAGCAACAGGAACACATTCCTCTTGTTTTCAAGGTCCGCTTTTGGTGATTTCTTAACTTCCATAGTTTTATTTTTTTATATTTTTTATTTGTTTATTTCAAAAATTGACCCTAAAAATTGAAGGGCTTAAAGATAAAAAATAATTGTCATTTGCAAATCAAATTTTCACATATTTCTAATGCAGGTGTTGTTTCTGCTATGAACACGGTTCATGAATAAGCGTTTCATTTTCTGTTGGTTTCCCAAAGGAAAGCTACAAAAATTTTACCATTTTCTTCATTTTTAGCTTCTTTTTTTTAATTTTATACAGAAACTTTCCCTTTCAAACGGGAAAAATCGCCCGGAGGAACTGATTCACCGATACCGGCTTTGGGATGATTCGACTGAAAAAAAATGAAGCGAATTTTTTTGGGGGGACAAAGGAGCTGAATTTCTTTGGGATTTTAAGGATTCGATTCCCGGGGATCTGTAACAGGCACTGTGAAATAAAAAACAGATCCTTTTCCCTCGGTGCTTTGTACTCCGATGCTTCCACCCATTTTCTCCACAAATTCCTTGCAAAGGATCAGTCCGAGGCCGCTGCTCTGTTCGCCTTCGGTACCCGATCGGCCGGTCACTGCCTCCGGTTTGAACAGCTCATTTTGCATTTTTTTGTTCATGCCAATGCCGGTGTCTTTAACCAGGATCTTAAAATGGCCGGTCGGTGCCTGGTGGCCGGTAACTGTTACTTTGCCTCCTTTTGGGGTAAATTTTATTGCATTGGAGATCAAATTCCGCAAAACACTGTGCAATAAATTTTCGTCCGCAAAAACGGTGGTATCCCCGGGAATCTCTTGAATCAGGGAGATGTTTTTTTCCGCAGCTGATTGCTGCAAAAGGTCCACCGCCTTCTTTAGATTTTGATTTAACCGGATGGGTTTTTTCCGGATTTGTTTCATTTCCCTTTGAAAAAGGGACCATTCCAGCAGGTTCTGCACAAATTCGTATAACTTCAGGCTGGAGGCATGCATCATTTTCAGGTAGTCGTAAATCTCTTCTCTGGATAATTCCCAGAAGTCCTGAACCATCAGCTCCGAAAAATTGATAAGCGTGTTAAAAGGGCTCCGCAGGTCATGAGCAATGACAGAGAAGAAAAGGTCTTTCTGGGCATTTGTTTTCCGCAGTGCCTCCTCAAGGCGCCAGTGTTCGGTAATGTTATTGACGGTAATGATGCGGGCTTTTTTTCCGGAAAAAATTACCGAGTGGGCGTTTATTTCTACAAACAACAGCTCTCCGTTTTTTTTCAGGTGCCTCGATGTCTGACCGGTGGAAGGTTTTTCAAAGTCAATTTCTTTTACATCCTCCAGCAGCTTTTCGATGTCTTCTTCGGGACGAATATCCGTGATCTTCAAGGAAAGTAACTCTTCCCGGGAATAGCCATACAGATCGACCGCTGCCTGGTTCACTTTCAGAAAGTCCAGTGTGTTCAGGTCAAAAATGAATATCGGCAGGGGATTCTGGTGAAAAAGCAGGTGGAAATTATCGGCATCATTTTTTAAGGTGGATGGGTATCCCCTCTGCTGATAGTACTCCTGTGCAAGGGCAAATGAGGTTTCTTCCGTTGTCGAATAAAAATGCCATTCAAGATTTTTGTAAAATCCGTTTTTACAGCGGAAACGGGCCGAAAACCTGGAAATTCCCTTTTTCCCGGACTGTTTGAAAATTGCTGACCGTGCCTGTTCAATATCTTCCGGGTGGAAAAAATCAAAAAGACTCCTCCCTTTCAGTTCTTTTTCCCGGTGTCCGGTGGCATACTCCCACGCCCGGTTAAAATTCAGGATTTCCCCTTCCGCAGAGAAGGCGCAAAATAAGTCAGAACTATAATCTAACAAGTGGAGGAAAGTATTCTCTGTATCAGGCATTGGGGGAAAAATAAGCGTCTGTAATTATGAAAATATTTTGCCGTTTTATATTGATTTTCCAAAGTCCGTTGAAACCGCGGATCCACCGGGAACCATCTCATTTTGGGCCCAAACTTTTTGCATAGGGGCCGGGCCACCTTTTGTTGTTTTTTCGCATTATCGGCTGATTGCTTTATGAATTCATCCGCTGTCTGGTTTTTTGGTTGCATAAAGGAATAAAAAAGTAGACATTTATGTCTATTATACCATGGTGTAAGGTGGGACAAATTATGGACAGTGATTCATCTCATGGCTGGAATTCGGGGTAACAAGTAATCCACCGGGGCGGGAGGGGGTGCATAATCTGAAAAAGAGACCCCGGCAAATGATAAACATCCATCCGGCGGGTGCCGTTCACTTGAAATAACAGATTGTCATTGAGGCCAAAATGGTTATCCGGGGTTTTTCGGAATCAACCGGGGCTTCCGTTTTGATTTCGTTGCGTACCGGATATAATATGGAACTATCCGGGCCATTTGAAGCTTTGTTTCAACGCCGGTTGGGTATCATTTTTCAATGCGTGTGACTTCTTTTTCCGTCCAGTCGATCTGCCATGTGCTTTCCGCCGGACAACCGGATATATCAAAATCAATGATCTCGGGGTGATACAGGACGAACTCACCATTCCAGTAAAGGGTTATATCAAAGGTGTTGGAGAGGCTATGGAGTCCATAATAGCCATAATCAAATTCAAGTGTGAACGTGTCAATTTCGGTCAAATCGGTGCTTTTGTGTTCGTAGTCGATAAATTGACTGCTCCAGGGATAGGGGCTGTATTTCCGGCTAAGCTTTATGCCCGTTTCATATTCAGTAACAGAAATAAAAATTCCGTCTGTCACAGGATAGTTTACGGACTTGAAATGGAGCTTGAATTTCCCTTCCGTATTTTCCGCTACCGGCTCTTTCGCTTTAAAATCAATGGAATAGGCTTCGCCCCTTTCGGTAACGGTAAAAAGGAGGGATTCCCAGGTTTCTCCCGGAGGTTCGAACGAATAATTATGTTCCTCTTTCTCAGGAAGCACTGCATAATCAAAGGGTTCTAAACCGGTGAAACTGTAAAATCCGTTTTCATCGGTATATGTCGAGTCGAGGAATGGATCCGGCCCCCCTTCCCCTTCTTCGGGGCTGTACATGGCAATATAGGCATCCAGTAAATAGATTTTAATATTTTCAAGGGGTGTTTGAATTTCCGGGGTGTTGGGGTTGTACGTATATACCGTTCCTTCAACACTTCCCTTGGGGTTGGGGTTTTCTTTGCTGCAACCCGCAATAAATAGGATCAAAATCAATAATGCTCCAACCGTTTTTTCTGGCTTCCCGGTATCCGTCATAATTTTGTTTTTTTTTGCGAACGTCTGCAGAAAAATCATGCGATCGCCCAATTTTCGGTTTGCAAATGCTGTTGCAAATTTGATCGTCTTTTTTTTCACCTAATGGAAAAAGTTGTTCAGGTAACAGTTTTTTTATGCCTCCATGGATGAGTGAAGGTTTGGGGAACAAGGCAGATAAAAAAAATCGACCGAAGGCAGATCCCTTTGCTGCAAGGTTTGTTAACTAATTGAAAGGAGGCAAAGAGTTAAAAAAATTTTGATCCTGTTGCTATTGCATCCGGGTCTCCTGCCCCAGGGGATAATAAAGGATTGTCCAGTTGGTGCCCTGGGCGGATCCTTGGGGACCAGAACTCATGGTTGTTTGAGGGGAATGACCATGTTCCAGGTATGGTCAAACTGCCAGGCTTTGGGTCCTCTTCCGGTGGCCGCAAACAGGTGAGTTGGGACGCCCTCCTCTATCAACAAAAAAGGCCTTTCAAAGTGGTTCTGGACAGTGGTTTTTCCGTTGTCCCACCGGATGGTGCGGGAGTAGGCAAGGGGTTGGTCATAGAGATTCCAGTCAATTCCGTTGTCCGACCATGCACGGATCCCTCCGCCCTCTTCCCCGCAAATATGGCCGAACCGGTCTTTCATTAGCACTTCGAACCGGTTTTTTGCCCGCCAGACATAGGGATCTTCCACATCATTTTTTTGATTTTCAGTTGTTTCAAAACGAAAAATGGGTTCATCGCTGAGCCTTTGGTAAGGTCCCCGGGGATTTCCGGATTTGGCAACGCCCAGCAGCAATGGCGGCTCAGGGCCTTCGGAGGAGGATTTATACATCAGGAGGATCTCTCCGGTTTCCGGAATGACCACCGGCGCCGGATTAGAAGTGATTGAAGCATCCCATTTCCCTGGACGGGGCTCAATAACGGGGTGGTTCAAACGCTCCCATGGTCCGAAAACCGATTTTGAGATGGCAAGTCCGATCCGTTTGTTCATCCAGGCTTTTCTCCAGTTTTCCTGGGAGGGCTCAGGATTGTCCGCCGTTGGCTGATCGAAGTCGAAGGAGGTTCCGAAATAATAGAGCAAGTAAAAATCCTGGTATTTGATGATGCGCGGATTATGGGTCACCAATCCGTCGAAGTATTCCTTTCCCCTGACCGGCAACACCACCTCCTCAAAAGCATAGGGGCCGGCCGGGGAATCCGCCACTGCCCTTACCACTTCCGAATTTGTTACCCAGTTTCCGAATCCCACTTTTTTCGACCACCGGGAGGCAAACATATGGTATCTCCCGTCCTCCCCTTTAATGACTGAAGCCCCCCAAATCCAGTAATCATCCATGGAGAAACCCCCGTCAACCGGGGCCGGAAGAAGGCGGTCGATGAAAGGTTTTTCCGCTTTTTCGCAGGATAACAAGCCGGGAAGAAAATAAATTCCCGCAGTTGCTGTGGTTGCTGATTGAATAAAATTTCTTCGTTTCATGTTCCTGGTTTAGAATTGTTTATTAACAGGAAAGGGCGCATCCGCAGGTGCTGCATGATCCCGTCATACTCCCCGTGAAATGCCCAAAGGGAGTCGTTGCAGGACAAAAATTCGCCATGGCTGACGGCTACATTACCCCCGCCGCCGATTTTTTTTAAAGGCCCCCAGGTGAGCCCTTCGTCGGAACTTACCCGGTAATTGGCTTCTTCGGTTACCGTGTTTTCTCCATTTTTATTGTGCCCGAAGGAGGCATATAGTTTCCCCTTATGCCAGATGATTGCAACGCCGTGTAAAAACCGGTAGCTATCTTTTTCAAATGCATAGGGCTTAATGACCGAAAATTTAACATCCTGCAGTGGGGGAATTTCGTTTTTTGCTGGCAGGTACCGGGCGCTGTCCCACAAAAGGAAGGGTTCCTGTGCCCCGGGAAAGGGTGTGTAAAACAGAAAGGAAAGAAGAATGATTACTTTTGGAAGCATTTTGTTAAAGTTTTAAGGTTCCGTCAACCATGGGCAGGAGAATTTGCAGGGGATGCAGCCCTTTTTTCTCCTATTTTTCATCAGCACCCTGCCGTTCTCCGGGAATCCGGATTTTCAATGGTGCAATCAGACCATGCTTTCCCGCCCCCCGGAACAACAAAGTTATGAATATTCTTTTTCATTTCAGGTGAACCCCGCTTTTTGTTATCTCCTCCCCCTGAAGTTTTTGAAGCAGCATTCTGTAGAGAGAATTCCCGGTGTGGGGCAATAATTCTACAGTATGTGGGAGGGGTCTTTTGGGCGGAATTCGTGGTAACAGGGAATATTCCCGGATGAAAAATTTTACGGCAATGGCCCTGCAATGTGGCATGATTTTTTTAGGATGTACCGTGTTGAATCAAAAGAGATAGGAGGTTTATTATGACATTAGCAAAACATTCAGAAAATTTTTTACCGGGACTTTTCGACCGGTTTTTCGGGAAAGACCTGATGGACTGGAACTGGCATAACTTTTCCGGTCCTGATGCTTCATTGCCTGCTGTAAATGTGAAGGAGACCGATGATGAATACCTCATCGAAGTGGCAGCTCCGGGGATGGAGAAAAAAGATTTTAAGATCAATTTCCAGAACGATGTCCTGACGATATCTGCCGAAAGAGAGGAAAAAAAGGATGAAGAAGAGGAGAGCTTTACCCGGAGGGAGTTCAATTATCAATCGTTCCAGCGTTGTTTCACCGTCCCGGAAACGGACGTGGAAAACGATAAAATCAGTGCCCGTTATGAAGACGGCGTTCTGAACATCAAGCTTCCCAAGCGGGAAGAGTCCAAACCCCGGCCGGCAAAAGAGATAAAAGTCGGATAGGCTGCCGGAAAAATACTGTAAAAACGATAAATTCCCCTTTTCCCTGCTTAATGGGGAGAAGGGGCTTTTTTTTAAATTTTCCTTATTTGGGGAATCCTGGTTTTGCGGGTCGATTCGGCAATCTGATTTATTTCCCGGAGCATTTCTGCTGATATCGGCACTTCGGTTTCCTCCCGGGAAAATACCACATTTTGCATTCTTTCAATCCTCAGAAAGAGCTTCATGGGTTTTTCCATTCGGGTGAACATCAGGTTGTCCGCAACCTCTTCCAGCATCCGGATTTTTTCGGGCAATGCACTCGTGCTAACAGCGAATGCATAAGTGCGGCTTTTATCTCCCTGCAGCGCCTCTTTTAATTTGTTCAGGATCGGTTCCTGGTAGGTTTTGGAGAAGAGCAGCAAGTTCAGGGCAGAACCAAAGACCATCGTTCCGGGACCGGTTTTGTCCAGCATTCCCTCTGCTGCTTCAATCGTTTTGTCCCAGACCTCCGGTTTTATCATATTTGCTTTGATCGTATCCGCTCCTGTTTTTTCAAATCCGGGTATTTCCGGAGCAAATTGAACGTATACCACCTTCCCGGTATAGCGGTTAAGGTCCATATTGTAAAGCCTCTTCATGGCAGTCTTAACCAGTTCGCCGGAAGGATATTGCAGCGGAATTCCGATTAATGAACCGCCTGCTTTTAACCAGGCAGCCACGAAGGCAAATTCCACCAATGGTTTACCTGTTCCACCCGGACCACTGATCAATGTTGAGGAAGGGACCGCGATTCCTTCGGGTAATAACTCATCGAGCCATTCGATGTTTGCTTTTAAATTTTCCATGGTTTTTTTAATGATATAAAATTATAAAAGAGAATTTTCGTTCACAAATTTTATTTGGATTAAATTAAAACAAATACCTCAAAAATAACATTGGTTCACGGATAAAAGAAAAATCGATGCGTATTTTCAGGCAGAACCGGACCGGAGTGTTTTTTTGCTGTTTTTGAATCGGGAAGGCGGACCTTAACAGAGAACCGGGGGCTTGCCTGCCCCGGTTGCCGAAAAATAGGGGAAGGCGTTTCCAGCGGCAGTTTCCGGCAGGGATCTCTAATGGACAATTTCGGGGAAATCACCGGGAAAAATAGCGTTTGAATCCAGATTTCTTGCAGTATTCTTTTGGTATTTTTAATTATTTTTAAGATTATCTATATGGTTAAAAGCGTTGTTCTACATACATTTGCAAATAAGGGTGGCAGGAATTTTACGATAATTGCCGTTATAGGTGTTCTTTATAATCCGGTCAAATGAATCAGTGCCATTCGAGCGAAGGGTGATCATTCAGGCAGGTTTTCCAAATTTTGGGGATCTCGTTTTAAGAGCGGATCATTCTTTCCTGCTGAAAAAATTTTAATAACAAATAAATATTGACAGAAATGTTTGATAAGAGAAAGTTTTCAGGTGTTTTATTTTTTTTGATGGCCATTGTTATTTTCACCGCATGTAATTCAGGCCAGAAAAAGCAAAAGGATGATGTGGAAAAAGAAGCTTCGGAACTGAAAGAAGCGGTCAGTGCAGAACTGCAGGAAGAGCAGGAAGCCTTGCGGCAGGAGGCCGGCGAGGCTTTTTCTGAGATCAATCAGAAGGTAGTGGAGTTAAATGGTAAAATGGAGGAGCTCGAAGAACCACTTAATGACACCCAAAAGGAACTGCTGGACGAAATTCAGGAGAAGCGGATCGCTGCCAATGAAAAATTAAATCAGGTTGAAAAAGTCTCCGAAGAGGAGTGGGATGCTTTCAGGAAGGAATTTAAAAAAGACCTGGAAGAACTACAGTCGAAAATGGATGAGATCCTGGATTCCTTGTAAGGTTTTTAACCTTAATTCCCTGCAATTTTCCAATGATTGATAAACATCGGCTGCCCGTTGGATATGGCGCCGGATGCCTTTACTGAGTGAGAAAGTTCTGTCCCGCTAAAGCAAGCGGGAGGAGGATTATTCCTGTGGTTTTTCGGAATATTTTCCGGAACTCCGCGGAATCCGGGAATTCCGTCTTGTTTTCCCCCACTTGAAATTTTTGGAATCGGGTATTCTTTGCGGGTAAAAAATTTTATATATTTGCAGCCTCATTCGGGGCATTAGCTCAGTTGGCTAGAGCGTTTGACTGGCAGTCAAGAGGTCATCGGTTCGATTCCGATATGCTCCACTTCAAATATTATTAAATAACTGAAAGCAAATATCTTAATGGTGTTTGCTTTTCTTTTTAGTCAGCATATAGTCAGCAATTTG
>JAGYMR010000389.1 GCA_018400515.1 Tangfeifania sp. | reverse complement strand
TGACGCGCAGAATAAGGGGGTTTTCAGGGCTGCGGGACAGTATTTTGCCATTTTGAATTCAGGCGATTTTTATGCAGAAACGGATGTGGTATCAAAGGTTGCAGCGTGTATTACCCGGGAGCCGGATGTGGATTATATTTATTCCGATGCGCTTTTAATCAAATATATGGAAAACGAGCGGATTGTCCGGTTTTACAGCGATATTTCAAATATCTGGAAGTTTACGCCCGTCTCACACCCCACACTTTTCAGCAGGACCCGCCTTTTTCGGGAATTCGGCGGTTTTGACACCGCCTACCAGGTGGCTGCCGATTATGATTACATGTGTAAACTTTATGTGAATCATGCCAAGGGGATTAAAATTGACAAGTTTAGCGTTTATGTCCGGCAGGGCGGGTTCTCCTGTTTGAACAAGCAATCCCCCAGAGAGGTTTTTTTAATTCAAAAACAGCATGCCAGTTTTCCTGTCCGTATATATCTCAATTATTATAGAAAAGTATTGCATTTTCATTCGCTCAGGTGGCTTGTAAAAATTATCGGGGAAAAGAACTACAACAAGATGAAGCCGCTGCGGTATTTCGGAAGATCAAGGCCCCGGGAATCATAGGTGTTATTTAAAAATGAAGATTATCAATGTTGTCGGCGCACGGCCGAATTTTATGAAAATTGCCCCGGTTGTGGAGGCAATGAATGCGTATCCAAAGGCGATTAAACATTTGCTGGTGCATACCGGCCAGCACTATGACAACCATATGAGCCAGTCTTTTTTTGATGACCTGGGTATATCCGCACCTGACGTGAACCTGGGAGTGGGCTCGGGTTCGCATGCAGAGCAGACAGCCCAGATCATGGTGGCCTTTGAAAAGGTCTGTCTGAAGGAAGCGCCCGACCTTGTGGTGGTGGTGGGGGATGTCAATTCCACCATGGCTTGCACCATTACGGCAAAAAAGCTGGGCATTAAGGTGGCGCACGTGGAAGCGGGACTTCGATCCCGGGATATGAGCATGCCGGAGGAGATCAACCGGCTGTGTACGGATGTATTATGTGATTATTTGTTTACCACCGATCATTTTGCTGTGGAGAACCTGCTTCATGAGGGGGTTGCAGAGAAGAAGGTTTTTTTCGTCGGCAACGTGATGATCGATACCCTGCTCAAGTTCAAGGAGAAAGCTCAAAAATTGGATATGCCGGCAAGGCTGGGACTGGCGCCCGGCGAATACGGCACAATTACCCTGCACCGGCCTTCCAATGTGGATGATCCGGCTGTTTTAAACGGCATTTTGGATGCTTTCAGTCAAATTGCCCGGGAGATTCCGCTTTTGCTGCCGCTTCACCCGCGGACACGAAAAAATGCAGAGAAATTCGGCTTGATGCATTATTTTGCCGACAGCGCGGCCAGGGGAAAAATATGGAAAATGGAACCCCTGGGGTATGTTGAGTTTTTGAGTTTGAACATGCACGCGAAAATGATTTTAACCGACAGCGGCGGATTGCAGGAGGAGGCCACCATACTGGGGGTGCCCTGCATTACCATCCGGCCCAACACGGAGCGGCCGATTACCTGTGAGATGGGGACAAACACGATTGTAGGCAACAATCCGGAAAAAATAGCGGAAACCGCCAAATGGATTCTGAACGGGGCCAATGTGAAAAACAGCATCCCCGAAAAATGGGACGGCAAGGCGGCGGAGCGGATTGTTGAAGTAATTATGCGGGAAGAAGGCCATTCTGCATGACATCTTCTCCGGAGTCAAAGGGCAACGGGTTTAAAGGTCCCTTGTTTATTATCGGCTTGTCCAGGTCGGGAACAAAGCTTTTGCACTCCCTTCTGGATAATCATCCCGGCATTGCGCTGGCGGATGAGCTTTTGTTCATCCCCTATTTTCTAAAAAAATGGGGGGATACGAGTTTGTCACACCCGGATATTTTTAACCGGATGTATACCGGCATTACAAAAATGCCGTATATGGTCCGGAAAAAGAGAAGAAATCAATTGATTTCTGCCGAAAAGTGGCGTGAGTTGTGCGAGGATTTTCAGGCAGGCATTGTTATTGAGAAATTAATTCGGTTTTATACGGATAATTGGCAGGCTGATGCTGTATGGGGGGATAAAGCGCCGAGTTATATCCATAGCATTGGAATGCTTAAAAAAAATTTTCCGGCGGCAAAATTTATTCTTATTG
>JAGYMR010000388.1 GCA_018400515.1 Tangfeifania sp. | reverse complement strand
TATTCAACAATCCATGATTTCCGGTGGTATTCAAAAAATTCCGGTTTCCTGCCGGGATCTGTTTTTCAAAGGAAATCAATATTTTACAAAATTTTTAAGTACGGACAATAATCGGGACTGCAAAAGTATTTTCTTTTTTTGTATTTCCAAAAAATAACCTTTAATTTTTCACTGTAATTAACAGGATGCCAAAGGACAGCTGAAATGAAGATGTTTTGTTAATTTGCAGGCGGAATTTAAAATTTTGTTTATGATGGAAGAAAAGAGCATATTTTCCGGATTTCCGGAGGAAAGTCAGTTATTGGAGTGGTATAAGGATCAGCCGGAAATGGCTGTTCCCGGGGTCAACGGGCATATTCACACGCCCAACTCTTTCAGTGCGTTTTCCGAAACAGCTGAGGCATTTAAAATGGCGAATGAGGAGGGCGTTCAGGTTCTTGGCGTCAATGATTTTTATACGACCGGTGGCTATGATGAATTTGCCGAAGCAGCACAAGAATGGAATGTTTTTCCATTGTTTAACATTGAATTTATCGCCCTTCAACGCGACCTGCAGGCATCCGGGATCCGGGTCAACGATCCCAACAATCCCGGTCGTACTTATTTTAGTGGTAAAGGGTTGCGGCATCCGGTAAAGATGAGCGCTGCCTCTCAGAAAAAGATCCGGGAGCTGCAGGAGCAAAGCAACCGGCAGACCACTCAAATGGTTGAAAAGGTCAATGCCTTCTTTTCCGGTAATGGCATTGACATTCAACTGGATGCCGGCGAATTGAAAAAACGGCTGGCAAAGAATCTTTTCCGGGAGCGGCACCTTGCCCAGGGCATCCGGTTGGCCGTTTATGAAAAGGAGGATACTGCCGAAGGAAGAAAACAACTGTTTAAAAAGATCTTTTCCGGGAAGGAGCTGAAATCTCCGCTCGAAGATCTCTCTTCCGTGGAGAACGAAATCCGTGGCAACCTGCTGAAATCGGGGGGTGTCGCTTTTGTTCCGGAAGATCCCAAGGCATTCCTTTCACTGGATGAAGTGATCGCGATCATTACCGATGCCGGGGGGATTCCCTGCTATCCCGTGCTGCTGGATAATCCGAAGGGGGAGTATACCGACTTCGAGGGGGATTGGGAAAAACTTTACCAAAGGCTGACCGGGAAAAATGTATATTCCCTTGAACTGATCCCCGGGCGGAATGATTTGGCGGCATTAAAGGATTTTGTGTCGTTTTTCAGGGAAAAAGGGTTTGTGATTACCTTTGGCACCGAGCACAACACCCCGCAGCTCATTCCGCTGAAGGTGTCCTGCCGGGGCGCCGTGCCGCTGGATGAAGCGCTGGAACAGGTGAATTACGAAGGTGCGGCTGTTATTGCCGCCCACCAGTACCTCCTGGCCCGCGGAAAAGAGGGGTATTTGAAAGGAGGAATGCCGAAAGTGGAAGAGAAAGCGAAATTTGCAGCCCTTGGAAGGGCCGTCATTGCCTGGTTCTTTAATTCGTAAGGCCGGTAAGACCGTGGCGAACGGTAAAATTTTTGCCGGAACGTGGTGTTTGCTCCATTGCCATTGCCAGAACCGGAGGGCGGAAAGCACTTTCTTATTCTCCGGATAATTAAAAAGAATAAAAAATAAAATTTTAAACAGATGAAACCCGAAATTAATGATTTAATAGAAGTCTCGAGATTTTACGGAAAACGAAAAGCTTATGTCATTGCCGGCGGTGGAAACACCTCCTTTAAAAATGGTGAGCATCTTTGGATCAAAGCCAGTGGTGTCAATCTGGCGACGATTGATGAAAGCGGTTTTTGTGTCCTTGATCGTGAAAAGCTGAACGCCATTAATGACCGGCAATTCTCTTCTGATCCGGCGAAGCGTGAGGATGAGGTAAAAAATGCCCTGCTGGACAGCCGTGTGGATCCCGCCGCCGGATTACGGCCCTCGGTGGAAACTTCGCTGCACAATCTTTTCAGTTATGCCTTTGTGGTTCATACCCATTCAACGCTGGTGAACGGATTGATGTGCAGTAACCAGGCGGAGGAAAAAACGGCGGAGATCTTTGGGGATGAGGCGTTGTATATACCTTATTGCGATCCCGGGTATACCCTGTTCAAAGTCATTGCTGAGAAAATGGAGGATTACCGGAAAAAACATCATAAAGATCCGAAGATTGTCCTGATACAGAATCACGGGATCTTTGTT
>JAGYMR010000387.1 GCA_018400515.1 Tangfeifania sp. | reverse complement strand
TCGATCAGGAACGGTCCGTGATTGACCTCCACAAAAATATCATCGGTTGTATTATTATAGAAAAGGTTTCCGGTAACGCGGGTACCCTGGGCCATCCAGTCAAGCCATAAGCCCCGCCCGCAATTGGCAAAACGATTGTTTCGAATCTGCATATCGATGGAGGCATGGATCTTCACTCCCCCCATCTCAGCACCGCTGAATTGCCGCTTCGTCCAGATATCATGAATATCATTGTTCTCAATGATGCTGAAAACACCGCCCATGCTGCCGCATATCCCGGTCTGCTCACAATGGAATATCTCATTGTTCCGGATCACATGCGAACCAATGTTTTCCTTGCTCCACCCCCTTTCCAGGGCCCTGTAAATGGTTTCCACATATCCTTCGGCAGAATTTTGGGAGGTATTGTCATATTTATCGCCATGCTTTCCCAGGGTAATCCCCGAACACCGCGAGTCACTGATCCTGTTCTCCTCAATGATCCACCCTTTGCTCCAGTTGGTCCCGATCAGACCGATCTGCTCGGCCGTAGGGGGAGCCCATTGAGTGGCCGCCTGGCTCATTCGAAATCCCCGGATGGTGATGAAATTGATCCCCGTGGTATCGGGATAAAAACAGCTCCGGCGAACATTGATCTCAACCCGTTCCTCATTTGGGTTAGCCCCCTGGAAATTGGCATAAAGGTAAGTGTTATCCCCGTCGTTTTCACAATACCATGTGTGGGTGGATCCCTCCGGATCAAAAGCCCCTTTCTGCGGGCGAGGATTTAGCACTTTTTCCAAAATCTCCATCTCCCAGAGGGACTTTCCGTTAAGGTACACTGCACCGGTGTGGTGCACACGGCCATGATCATGGAACCAGTCGCCCCGGATAATATCCTTGTAAGGATTATAATCCCCGAAAAAAGCATCAGGAACGGTCACTTTCCAGACATCCCCCACAAAATGCTCCCAGTTGTCGATCACCTCAGATCCCTTAATGATCACTTTTTCACCTTCCGCAGCCCGGTAGGTGATCCGTTGAGAATCAGACACGCCCCCCCGGGGTGGCGTGATCCGTTCCCGGTAAACACCCGCATGCACAGTGATAATATCGCCCGGACGGGCAACATTTGCGGCAGCCTGGATGGTCAGCAACGGAGCATCCGGTGTACCGGCATTTTGATCGTTACCTGTTTTAGCTACATGGTACTCCCTGGCTGAAACCGATAACCCAATAAAAATCGCGAAAAAAATAACTTGAAATGCTTTCATAATTTGTTTTTAAAAAAAATTTTCGTTCAATGCCGCGCATCAAATGCCTGAATCTTTTCCATGATGCCCGGTTCGGCCTGATCGTACATATCCCTGATGAAAGGATCGTTGAAAGGCATAGTGCGCTCTTCGAAGGGCATGTTATTTACCCGGTCGAAGAGGCGTTCTTTGGCCGCCTGAATATCCTTGCCATAGATATGGTAAGAATCGGCCTGCCAGTTCATCCGTCCCAATTTTACTGTTTTCCCAATTTTCGCCGCGATTCCTGAAGCAATAATCTCCTTATTGAACTGAATGAAACCGAACATATTCATAAAACTGGCCCCCCAGGCATCATTACTCCGGAACCGGATATTACAGTTCAACCAGTAAACCCCCTCTTCGTCTTCCAGAATCCGGTACCATAACGACTGCAGGCAGGGGGGATCATAACAGTGATTGTCCAGATCCGGCATCCAGGTGATCATCTGTGCCTGGCGTGTAAAAGGCTGTTCCGAAAGTTTACGGATCACAGACTCTATCTGGTCCACCTTAAAAGGACCGGCTTCCAGCGATTCACCATCATGCAGTTCTTTCCAGACCCCATAGTTTTTTAACCTGCCGTGATACGTATACTCCCACCGGGTATCCTTTTCATCATTTATGTTTTTCACCCAATGGTCTTTAAATCCCTTCAGCTCCAGGACATACTCCTTTAAATCCTCAATTCCTCCCGGAAAGGCCATATGGATCACCGGATCCGCCTCCGGTTCAAGAATGGTCATGTTCATGGTACAGTCAATGCTCAGCGGATCACCCGGCTGATCGTATTGCGTCTTGAAACGGGTACCTTTTTCATACAAAGCGATGAGCGCAGATTCATATGTTTCAGCCAGTGATTTTCCGGAAACGGTGATAACAGGAATGTTTTTCATCTCATTATATTTTTAATTTTGTAAG
>JAGYMR010000386.1 GCA_018400515.1 Tangfeifania sp. | reverse complement strand
TTGAAAAAACAAAAAAACGGGGATTCCATCAAAACTGATAAAATCCCCACCTGGGTTGTCCCGCCAGGGCTCGAACCTGGACTCTTCTGAACCAAAATCAGATGTGTTGCCAATTACACCACGGGTCAATCATTTCAATGTCTTTTTTCTAAAGACGGTGCAAAAATATAAATTTTTTCTGTTTACAAATGTTTTCCGGCTTTTTTTTCACTCTTTGGCAACTGGAGTTAAGAATAAATGATGCTTTCCTTGAAAAGGTGGGTGAATCCGCCTTGTTTCCGGTTGTTCATTTATCGTTTTGTTTCGCCCTCCTGAATTCTTTTTCGCACCCAATCCGGTTTTTTGCCGCTATTGGGAGGTTTGGGAACGGCTCCTATGCGGCGGGCCCATTTCAGCCATTGGGCGGCCAGTTCCTTCACAACTTCCGGATGGGTTGCTGAAACATCATTCAATTCGGTCCGGTCAGCTTCCAGGTCAAAAAGTTCCCATTTCTCCGGTGGCAATTCATTGATGGAATCATGCATATGGGGCCAGAACCAGGCTTCGGAAACCAGTTTCCACTTTCCTTTCCGTATGGCCCGGTTCCCTTCATGTTCCCAAAAGAGGTATTCCCGGTTGAGCTTTTTGTTTTCAAAGGCCGGGAGCAGCGATGTGCCCTCCATGGGAAGGATGGTGTGCCCGTTATATGCTTCAGGATAGGCTGCCCCGGCAACTTCGACACAGGTTGCCATGATATCTGGCAACTGACCGGGCTGGCTCCGCAATTCATTTCTGGCCGGAAAACCCTCAGGCCAGTGGACAATGAGCGGGGTGGCGATACCACCTTCATGGGTCCAGTGTTTGAACATGCGAAAGGGGGTGTTCGAAGCGTTCGCCCAGTTTTCAGCATATCCTACATAGGTATCGGCAGGTCCGGGATAGACGCCGTACCCTGCTCTTACGGGACGGCCATCCCGGGTTTGAAGGGGTTCCATGCGCCGTTGGAGTTTTCCCGGAGGATAAGGTTGGAGGGTGTCGGGATCGACCCGGATGGTGTCATCGCCACGGCGGTTGAAGGCATAGCTCTCTTCGCAGGCCCCGTTGTCTTGCAGGAAGAAAATGAGCGTATTCTCCAGTTCGTTTTTGGTTTCAAGGGCCTTCACGATTCGACCAATCCCCTGGTCCATGTTATCGATCATGGCCGCATAAACTTCCATGCAGGCGGCATGCCAATCTTTTAATTCAGTTTCTTCCCATTTCCTGGCGGGGTATGCCGGAGAAACCTTCCAGTTGGGTTCAATGAGGCCCATTTCAATCATCCGCCGGTACCGTTCCTTCCGTAATTCATCCCAGCCATTGTCGTACATCCCTTTGTATTTGGAAATGTCGCGGGGAAGGGCATGCATGGGCCAGTGGGCTGCGGTGTAGGGTACATATAAAAAGAAGGGGTTGCCGGCTTTATGTTCCCGGATGAATTTTGTCGCTGTGTCACTGATGGCATCGGTATAGTAAAACCCTTCCGAAGGGGTAATAAAATCATTTCCGGAGGTTAAGGTATTAGGGTCGAAAAAACTGCCTGCTCCGTGGATGGTTCCAAAAAAGCGGTCGAACCCCCGCTGAAGCGGCCAGTTCTTTTTATCCGGATTATCAACCGAGGGTTTCAGGGGAGTGACATGCCACTTTCCCGTCATGTAAGTGGAATAACCGGCTGATTGGAGTACTTCTGCAATGGTGACACATTGTTGGTTCAGGTCTCCCTGGTAAGCTGGGGTCCCCCGGTCGTTCATCATATGTCCCACTCCCGCCTGGTGGGGATGTAGGCCGGTGATCAATGAAGCCCGGGTGGGGCAGCAGCGGGCTGTGTTGTAAAACTGGGTAAACCGCAACCCGTCTGCAGCCAGGCTGTCCAGGTTGGGGGTGCTGATTTCACTGCCATAGCAGCCGATATCGGAATATCCCATGTCGTCGGACATGATGAGGATGATATTGGGACGTTTGGACTCATCTTCAACGGCAGAATGGCATGAAAAGAGGAAGGATGCGGCAATCAGGGCAAACAGGATTTTGGAAAAGGTTTTCATTGGAAAAGATTTTTAAGTAAATTTAAATGAATGTTTTAACAAATGCAACTTCCTTTATTTTTTATTTGATTTGTCAGGATTGAGGTTTTTCCCTATTTTTGCCCTCCTGAAAAAAGGACTTCTGAATTTCTACCTCTGTCTC
>JAGYMR010000385.1 GCA_018400515.1 Tangfeifania sp. | reverse complement strand
GAGATGGTGGACCGGTTTGACGCCCGCTTTTTTCAGGTCCTCTTCATTGCCTATGCCCGAAAGCTGAAGCAGGGTGGGCGAGTTGATGGCCCCACCACAGCTTATGATTTCGCCACCGTAGGTCTTTTTTATTTTGCCCCTGTGCCTGTATTCCACACCAACGGCTTTTTTTCCTTCCAAAAGTATTTTGTGCGCCATAGCACGCGTTAAAACCGTCAGGTTTTTTCGCTTTTTTACCGGGTGAATGTATGCCCTTGCTGCGCTTACACGCCGCGCGCGGTAAATGGTCTGGTCAAATTTTCCAAACCCTTCCTGTTGTTCCCCGTTTACATCATCGGTAAGCGGATACCCGGCTTCGGTGACCGAATCAAAAAAGGCTTTGAAAAGCGGATTTTTGTTCTCGGGAGTGGTCAGCTTTAAAGGGCCCTTGTCGCCATGGTATTTGTCTGCTCCAGCAAGTCTGGTTTCGAGCTTTTTGAAGTAAGGCAGGCAGTGGGCATAATCCCAGGCCTCAAGCCCTTCTTCTTTGCTCCATTTTTCATAGTCTTTTTTGTTTCCCCTGATCCAAATCATTCCGTTTATACTGCTGGAACCACCCAGTAATTTTCCACGGGGCTGGGCTATCTGCCGGTTATTCATAAACGGTTCGGGTGCAGATTGGTAGGCCCAGTTATAAAAGGTGCCGTTGAGCAGAAAACTCAGGGCCGCTGGCATGTGAATCCGGAAGTCAAGGGAATAGTCGGGCCGGCCGGCTTCCAGAACCAGCACTTTTTTGGCGGGATCGGCACTCAGGCGGTTGGCCAGCACAGCACCCGCTGTTCCTCCTCCTATGATAATGTAGTCGTAATGCATTTTGGTCTTTTTTAAGTGATTTTATCTGTAGGGTGAATCGATTTTATCCATCTCAATGTAGACGGTCTTGAGCTGAGTGTAAGCCTCAATGGTGGCCAGACCGTTTTCTTTGCCCATACCCGATTGTTTATACGGCCCGAAGGGAACCTCTACCGGATTTACATTGTAATTGTTAACCCAGCACATTCCGGCCTGTAGTTGCTCCACCATGCGGTGGGCCCGACGGAGATCATTGGTAAAAACACCCGCTGCCAGTCCGTAAATGGTATTATTGGCTTTTTCAATGGCCTGTTCTTCGGTGTTAAAAGGCAGAACGGTCATTACCGGACCGAAAATTTCTTCCTTGACGATGCGTGCATTTTCATTGTCGGTTTCAAAAATGGTAGGTTCAACAAAGAACCCATCGTTCAAAGCAGGATTTTTATGGGATTGATAGCGGTTTCCACCAAGCAGCAAACGGGCGCCCTCCTCTTTTCCGGTATGGATGTAGCCAAGGACCTTGTCCAGGTGTTCCCGGCTGATCAAAGCACCCACCTGGGTCGACATGTCGGTGGGATCACCAATCACCATCTTCTCTGTTTTTTCGATTAATTTTTTCAGGAAAGTATTTTTTATCTTCTCGGCAACATACACCCGGGTTCCGTTGGAGCAGATTTCACCCTGGGTGTAGAAATTGGCCATCATGGCTCCCTGAACAGCTTCATCGAGGTCGGCATCCTCACAAATGATCAGCGGCGATTTTCCTCCGAGTTCAAGGGTTACATGCTTGAGCGTCTCGGCAGATGCGGCCATTACCTTTTTCCCGGTTTCTACTTCGCCCGTCAGCGAAACCTTTCGAATGTCAGGATGAGCAGTTAGCATCTGGCCTACTTCGGCATCGCCCTGCACCACATTGAAAACACCATCGGGAAGTCCAGCCTCTTTGTAAATTTCAGCCAGGTAAACGGCGGTAAGCGGCGTCAACTCGGCGGGTTTGAAAATCATGGCGTTTCCGGTTGCAAGTGCCGGGGCCGACTTCCAGCATGCAATCTGGATGGGGTAGTTCCAGGCTCCGATACCGGCGCATACTCCTAATGGTTCACGCCGGGTATAGGCGAATGCATTGCCCAAATCGTGAGAATCGCCGTGGATGGAAGCAGCAATGCCCCCGTAATACTCCAGTGCATCGGCACCGGTTACAACGTCCACTTCAATGGCTTCAGAGAGCGGTTTTCCGGTGTCTGTAACTTCAATGGCTGCCAGTTCATCGTTGCGCTCCCTTAAAAGAGTTGCTGCTTTTCGGAGAATTCTGCCACGATCGGTGCCTGTCATGCGGGACCAAACAGCAAAACCCTTCCGGGCCGACTGGATG
>JAGYMR010000384.1 GCA_018400515.1 Tangfeifania sp. | reverse complement strand
AGGAAAATGACCTTTTGAGCATGTCCGGCTTTCGATACCGGTTTTACAATATTTTTAATGTGATAAATGGGATAGGAAACGCGGGTATTTTCTGTGACAGAATTATCACTGAAATCAATTTTCCCGTTTTCGTCCACTGTCACGTTTTCAAGCAACGCGTTCCGCTTAATGGCATGGTAAATATCCGGCTCCGCCTCCGGATCGAGGTTGATGGTTTTAGCATAACATCCTCCTTCAAAGTTGAAGACCCCCTGATCATCCCATCCGTGTTCATCATCGCCGATCAGTTTGCGCTTGGGATCCGTGGAAAGGGTTGTTTTACCGGTACCTGAAAGTCCGAAGAAAATAGCAACATCCCCTGCCTGTCCCACGTTTGCTGAGCAGTGCATCGCAGCAATTCCTTTCAGGGGCAGGTAATAATTCATCATGGCAAACAGGCCTTTTTTCATTTCCCCGCCATACCATGAACCACCAACAACATGCATTTTCTCCGTTAAATTAAACACGGTATAAACCTCCGAATTCAAGCCGTGCTCTTTCCATTTCGGATTGGTTGTTTTGGAAGCGTTCAGTGAAACAAAATCCGGCTCTCCATAGTTTTTCAATTCCTCTTCCGTTGGCCGGATAAACATATTTTTTACGAAATGCGCCTGCCAGGCCACTTCCATAATAAAACGGACTTTAAGCCTGGAGTCAGGGTTGGCTCCGCAGAAAGTATCCATCACGAAAAGCCGCTTTCCGGAAAGCTGTTTAACGGTATTGGCTTTTAAATCCTCCCAAACTTCAGGGGTTACAGGCTTATTATCATTGGGAGCCTGGGGGGAGTTCCACCAAATGGTATCCCGGGTGGTGTCATCCTTCACAATGTATTTGTCCTTGGGCGAACGTCCGGTAAAAACCCCTGTCATAACATTCACAGCATCCAATTCGGTTAACTGCCCCTTTTCGAATCCCTCCAGATCCGGCCGCATCTCCTCCTCGAACAACTGCTCATACGAAGGATTGTGAATAATTTCCTGTACGTCTTGAATTTCGTACTTCGTTAAATCTAAATTTTCCATAACTGCCTAATAATTAACTTTATAAACAAATCGAATTCTATTCTTGCTTTTTTCAAATCCGGTTACTAAAATAACCATTTTTCCAACTTTTGAAGGAAAATTGACGTCATTGGGCATTTTTTTGCCGGGGATTAAACATTCGCTTAACAAAATCTCCTGAAACAATTCATTTAGATATATTTTATTTTTCAGGAGAGAGGCCAACAATAAAAAATTTGCCGGGAAAAAATCTCATAAAATTGGCGGAAAAAATCGGGGGAGGGGTGAACCGGCCTGTCGTATTATTGATTGTATAGGCCTGCTGGTAGGAAAAGGGCATACCCTACTTTCCCGGGGTTCTCTCCCGGTATTCATAACATATCCGCAAATCTGAAATGCGGTTCCCCGGACTGCCTGCACTGTTGCTTTTAATGGCCTGTTGACCGGCCTGGTATGGAAGGAACCAACCGAAATTTAAGACCTCGGATGATACTGATGTATCGTATTTTTCAGGTAATCCCTGTCCAGATGGGTATAGATTTCGGTCGTCAGAATGGACTCGTGTCCCAGCATTTCCTGCACAGCCCTCAGATCAGCTCCCCCGTTGATCAGATGGGTGGCAAAAGAGTGCCGGAACGTATGGGGACTGATCTTTTTCTCCAAACCAATCCGGTCCGCCAGGTTCTTAATAATGGTAAAGACCATCACCCGGCTCAGTTTTTTCCCGCGCCGGTTCAAAAACAGGATATTTTCGCTCTCTTTATCGATTTTCAGATTCTTCCGGTACTCATTGATGTACTTGTTTATCTCGGTAATGGCCCGGTTGCTCACCGGCACAAGACGCTCTTTATCAGCCTTTCCCTCAACCTTAATGAACCCCTGATCAAAAAACAAATTGGTCAGCTTCAGGTTTACCAGTTCGGATACCCGAAGCCCGCAGCTGTACAATGTTTCCAGCATCGCCTTGTTGCGCTGACCTTCAGGTTTCTCCAGATCAACAGCATCGATCAGCCGGTCAATCTCTTCCATCGACAAAATATCGGGAAGCTTCCGGCCTATTTTGGGCGATTCAAGAAGCGCTGTGGGATCACTCGATATCTTTCCCTCAATCAATAAATATTTATAAAATGATTTGATTCCGGAAATGGTCCGCGCCTGCGTTCTTG
>JAGYMR010000383.1 GCA_018400515.1 Tangfeifania sp. | reverse complement strand
GATCGTTTCAAAGAGGGTATTGTCTTTGAAGGTATATGCTTCGATTCCCAGTCTCCATCCCAGTTTTTCCCGGGCTTCAATAGCCGGTGTCAGTCGGCCGCTTGCAATGGTCGGCGCCTCCAGGTCGCCAAGGACAAATTGGGCACCATCCAGATAGTATTTGAGCATCATGGGGTCCCGGAATACAGAAGGATGATGAGCGATCGTACAGTAGAAAATTTTGCCCCGGCCGTATTGTCTTACCCAGGCCACTGGATAATCCTTGTCGGGACGGGTGACCTTTCCGTATGCCCGGCCTTGTTCCAGGTCGGTTTTCAGGGTGTCCATGCTGAGCAGAACGCGGACCAGGTCGCGGGAGTAGGGATCAAAAAACCGGAAAAATTCATCACGGTATTCAAAATCTTTTCCTTTGAAGACGCCGTTTACCGGATGGTCGGGATCGTCCAGTTTTACAAATACATGTTCTTTATTTTCCCTGTGCGAGGATCCCCTGGCTCCGATCATTGTTCCGAATTCAGGCCAGTCTTCGTGCGCCCCCGGCCAGAAAGTGAAGGCAGCAGTGGTGGCATGCAGACCCATCAAACCGCCTCCGGCATACACAAAATCCAGTAAACTCCGGCGGAGATATTTATCCTGGAACAGGTTCCCTACATTATTATTAAAAAATACTGCATCAAACTCCTGCAGAATTTCGGGCCGGAACATTTCGGGGTCGCGACTGATCACTGTTTCGTAAGCCCCTGTTTTTCGACCCATTTGCGTGAATGCGTAGTTTGCATGCGCAATTGACGGGTGTCCGCCATAATTCACATTGAGATCAAAAATCAGCAGCCGCCTCGGTTTCTTGGGTCTGACAGTTGCTTTTTCCGGTAAAGCCTGATCAATCAGTTTGCGGTCTTCCTCCCGGTCTGCAAGCAACTCCTCCGCAGTCCCCAGAATGACAGCCTTGCTGTCTGGATTTACGGAGGCTGTGTCTGTTGAATCGGTGGTGCCCATTGAATCATTTGACGGGGTAATGATTCCTGCCTCTGTTTCCTGGTTCATCTGAGGCAATAGAAAGAGTAAAGCGATGATCAGCAGTGGTCTGTTTTTTATCCTCATTTGTATCATTTATTTTTTATCAGTTGTTTCTTCCCGGGCAATGGAATTGTTTCCATTTTACAGGAACCAGGGACTTCTCCTGGACCGGGAGAGCATTTTGTTGGCTGCATCGTTGTCGATAAATTTTTCATTGTCATTATCCCAGTACAGTTTTTGTCCGAGTTTCATGGCAATGTATGCCTGCTGGCAGACAATTTCTGATTTTACTGCCGAGTCGATGGTACTGATGGTTGCTGAACCGGTACGGGCGGCATCGAGGAAATTGCGCCGGTGGTCGTTGCTAAAGGGCAATTTGATCTCATTCGGTCCGATGACAGTATTCAACAGGGATTTTGGATGTGCATCCATATAACCCCGGGCCACGTAAAGCCACCCTTTGGTTCCTTCGAATAAGATTCCCATGGAGCTGGGCACATTGAACTGAGGGATTTTTTTTCTTGCCGTGATATGATCGATGTGTAATAATTTAACGCCATTGGAATAGGTATGCTCGACATCGAAAGTATGGTAGGTATTATAAAGTCCCTCCGGTATGTTTCCCGTTCCTTCGACGTCGACCGGCCCTGAGTCATCGGCATCCAATGCCCATTGAGCGATGTCGACATGGTGAATTCCCCATGCTCCGCTGATGCATCCGAGAGAATAGTCATCGATCAGGGTGAAATTTCTTGTACAGCGCAATTCATTGTAAGGAGCAAGCGGGGCAGGTCCCAGCCACATGTCGTAATCGAATCCTTCGGGTACCGGCTCTTCCGGAGGAACAGGGGTCGGGGTGAAGCTGGCTGAACCAACAACGATTCTTTTCATTTGCCCCAGTTTTCCGTTACGAACCATTTCGGTTACAAATCTGAACCGTTCATCAGATCTTTGTTGTGTGCCCAGCTGAAAGCAAATGTCATAGCGTTTTATGGTGCTTCTTAACAGTTGGGCCTCCTCTACTGTCAGGGAAACGGGTTTCTCAAAATACATGGCTTTCCCCTGCCTGGCTGCCTCCAGTCCGATGAGGGCATGCCAGTGGTCGGGCGTAGCAGTCACGATGCCATCGATGTCTTTTCGTGCCAGCAGTTCGCGATAGTCGTTGTATGTATCACACTCGCTGTTCCCATAGCGCGAGTCC
>JAGYMR010000382.1 GCA_018400515.1 Tangfeifania sp. | reverse complement strand
AATGCGAAATTACCCGTGCTGGTCGTTCCGGAAGAAATCCCCGAAAAAGAAATACCGGAATTCAAACGAATTCTTTATGCTACAAATTTCGACGAAAAAGATTTTATGGTCATTGATAAACTGATCGAAATCTTGAAACCTTTTGATGCGAAAGTTTTTTGTGTACATGTAGGAAAAAAGGATCGTTCGGAATGGGATAAAGCCCGGCTGGAGGGCATGAAGGAGATCTTACAGGAAAAATACAGAAAAAAAGATTTCGACTGTTGTCTGGTCATCGGAGACAATATTCTGGAAGCCCTGGACAAATTCATTGCCGATGAAAAAATCGACATGATCGGTCTGACGACCCACAAGAGGAATATGATTTCACGGTTGTTTAATCCCAGCGTGGCAAGAAAAATGGTTTTTCACAGCCATACTCCTCTTCTGGTTTTTCATGCATAACTGATTCATCTCATACCCGTTTCAATGCTCCCCCGGCCTGATCCCGCAGGAGACAAACACTTTTTTTTCATTTTCCGGGTTTATCCTGATGGAAATGTTATATTTTTACGTTCAAGAAAAAAAAATCAGAATTAATATGGAAGAATTACCTGTTGGATCACGCGTGGAACATCCGCGCTATGGAGAAGGGATCATCAGCAAAAATATGCTGACTGCCTATGAGATATTCTTTGAGAAAGGCGGAAAGATAGAGATCACCAAAAGAAATACCGATTTAAGTGTGGTGGAAAAAAATGAAGATGCAGCCCCTCCTGCCGGCATCTCCATTTCAGAAATAGAAAACGCGATAAAATATGTCCTTGACCAGTATGGGGCCTTAAACGCCGTGGTTCCCATGGGTGAAAAGTGGACCGGCGGAACCATGATCCTGCGGCCGGCCAATCCTGAATTAACAACCAAAGAGATTCCGATAGAAACATTTTTTCACAAGATTGTCATGTTGCGCGATCGCCTGCGGGTCATGGAACAAAACATCAACAGTCATAAAGGACTGTCCGACGAGGAAAAAATAAACCTCCAGCAATACATCACCAGAATTTACGGATCATTAACCACTTTCAACGTGCTTTTTTCAGAAAAAGAACATTACTTTGTGGGGTCAAAATTACAATAAAATGAAACAAACAATTGTATTCACCCTCCTTTTATTGAACACCTTGCTATTGATCGGACAGGACAAAACAGTAAAAGTCTGGCCCGAAGGAGCGCCCGACCACAATGGGATGAACGAGCCGGAAGAAAAATTTAACGGGGAGCATGTCCGGAAGGTTTCCGAAGCTGAAATGTATGTTTTTCTGCCGGAGAAAGAGCAGAACACCGGAGCGGCCGTGGTCATTTGTCCGGGAGGCGGCTACTGGGTGGAAGCCATGAGCCACGAAGGGTTTGAAATGGCCAGATGGCTGGCAGACAAAGGAATAGCCGGAATAGTGCTAAAATACAGACTGCCTTACGGGCACCACGGGATTCCCTCCGGAGATGCACGGCAGGCGATCCGGATCGTCAGAAAAAACTCCGGTGACTGGGGAATTGATCCCGGAAAAATTGGCATCGCCGGTTCTTCCGCCGGCGGACACCTGGCTTCTACCGTGGGGACACGTTTCGATTCCGGAGATGTGCACAGCAACGATCCCGTTGAAAAAATGAGCTGCCGTCCCGATTTTATGTTGCTGCTATACCCGGTGATCACATTCAGGGAAGAGTTCGGGCATATGGGATCGCGCAAAAATCTGATTGGTGAGGGAAATGACTGGAATCTGGTAAAACAGTATTCCAATGAGATGCACGTGACGCCCGAAACACCACCGACTTTCTTCGTGCTGGCCGATGACGACAAGGCGGTTCCCCCCCGGAATTCGGTGGAGTTCTATCTGGCCTTAAAAGAAAATAACGTACCTGCCGAAATGCACATTTTCAGAGAGGGTGCGCACGGCTTCGGCATGACAAAAAAAAATCTGCCGGCGGACCAGTGGCCTGAGCTGTTTTACAACTGGCTGAAAGCAATAAAAATAATTGAATAGATGCAAGTGACCCATCCCCTGAAAGTACTGAAATTTTGTCCAAAATGTGGTTCCCCTGCCTTTATAGCCTCCGGTGAACGGTCATTAAAATGCATGGATTGCGGGTTTCATCTTTTCATCAACTCTGCAGCAGCCGTTGCTGCACTTGTCGCCAATGAAGACGGAAAACTTTTACTCACAACTCGTGGCGTGGAACCCGGCTATGGGAG
>JAGYMR010000381.1 GCA_018400515.1 Tangfeifania sp. | reverse complement strand
TCTTATTTTTAATTGCTCTGCTGTTTATTTCCTGTGGGCAAAAAAGAGATGAAAAGAAACCAAAGCCCAATATCCTGTTTATTCTTGCCGACGATCTGGGTTATCACGATTTAAGCTGCATGGGCAGCAACTACTATGAAACGCCTCACATTGACCGCATTGCAGCTGAAGGAATGATATTCACCGATGGATATGCCACCTGTCAGGTTTGCAGCCCCTCGCGGGCCAGCATCATGTCGGGAAGGTTTACAGCGCGACACGGCATAACCGACTGGATTGGCGCCCGCACCGGAGAAGAATGGCGCACACAGGGCCGGTATAACCAACTGCTGCCACCGGAATATGTCCATAACCTGCCACATGAATACGTTACTTTGCCGGAAGCAATGAAAGAAGCCGGGTATAAAACATTCTTCGCCGGGAAATGGCACCTGGGCAGTAAAGGATCATGGCCCGAAGACCATGGATTCGACATCAACAAAGGAGGCTGGGATAAGGGAAGTCCGATGGGCGGATTTTATGCCCCGTGGAAGAACCCCAATTTGGAAAACGGTCCTGACGGAGAAAGCCTTACGATGCGACTGGCACATGAAACAGCCGATTTCATAAAAACCCATAAAGACACCTCTTTTTTTGCCTTTCTGTCGTTTTATGCCGTTCACTCACCCATTCAAACCATCCGGGAAAAATGGGCCAAATACAGGCAGAAAGCAGAAGAAATGGGCATTGCTGATAAAGGATTTGAAATGGGGCATTTCCTGCCCATCCGCCAGGTACAGGATAATCCGGTTTATGCCGGACTGGTGGAAACCATGGATGATGCGGTGGGTGTGGTGCTAAACACCCTCGATGAACTGGGCATTGCTGATAATACAATCGTCATTTTCACCTCCGACAACGGCGGTGTGGCTGCAGGTGATGCCTTTGCAACCTCCAACAAACCATTGCGCGCCGGGAAAGGATACCAGTACGAAGGCGGCATTCGCGAACCTTATCTCATAAAAGTCCCGTGGCTCAATATTGCCGGAAAAAAATCAAACGTACCGGTAACCGGCACCGACTTTTATCCCACCCTGCTTAAACTGACTGGTCAGAAGTTAAAACCCGAAGAACACATCGACGGGTTAAGCCTGGTCCCGGTATTAGAGGGCCAAACCCTTCCGGAACGTCCGCTGATCTGGCACTACCCGCATTATGGGAATCAGGGAGGCCAACCCTCATCCATCATCCGACTGGGCGAATGGAAACTGATCCATTATTACGAAGACGGCCATGAGGAACTGTACAACCTCAAAAACGACCTGTCAGAAACAACAGACATTGCATCAGAGCATCAGGAGCTGACCAGCCGCCTGAGCAAACAACTTTTTAACTACCTCCACGAGGTGGGTGCCCGCTTCCCTGAAAAAGATCCGGAATACCGGGAGGAACTGGAAAAAAAACACCTGGAAAAAGTACGGACAGAACGGATGCCCCGTCTGGAAAAACAGCGGCTTGAATTCCTTTCGGAAGATTTTGATCCGGGAAATAACTGGTGGGGAAGCGGTATAAACGAAAATGATTGATGAACCGGATATCCCGAAAAAACCGGGAGAGATATGCATTCGAGTTGCAAAGCCGGGAGCTTACAACATGAACAATATAACTTATATTACTATAAAACAACACATTACATTAAGTTTACTCACATGCATTTAAAATTATTATTTGGAATTTTTCTTTCCCTCACTTTTGTAAATCCTGCTTATTCACAAGAAACAGAAATTGTTTTCCTTTCGGGAAAAGATGCCGCCACTGCGGTCGATTGGGAATTCTTTTGCACCGACGGAAAAAACAGTGAAAAATGGACAACCATCCCGGTGCCTTCGAACTGGGAACTGCAGGGTTTTGGCACATACAACTACGGTCACGACTGGCGCAACGAAAAGAGAAAACTGGGAAAGGAGCATGGTTTATACCGGCACGAATTTGATGTCCCGCGGGCATGGAAAGGCAAAACCGTGAACATTGTCTTCGATGGCTCCATGACTGACACACAGGTAAAGATCAACGGAAAATCAGCCGGAGAAATGCATCAGGGCGCCTTTTACCGGTTTAAATACGACATCAGTAAACTGCTGAAATACGGAAAAACAAATTTGCTGGAGGTGGATGTTGCCAAACACTCTTCCAATGAATCGGTAAACCGTGCCGAGCGGCAGGCCGACTTCTGGATATTCGGAGGCATCTTCC
>JAGYMR010000380.1 GCA_018400515.1 Tangfeifania sp. | reverse complement strand
GAAATTAATTCATTGTCCTGAAAAGCAACTACAAAAGCGCCTTTAAATTTTGACCGGAGCCTTCTTTCCTCTTTCCGGGCTTTTTTTACGGAGTTGAATTTTCCGGAGAAATACCGGTATAGTTCTCCCGAATTTTTTTGAAAAACCGCTTTTTCTCCTTTAAAATTTTCAGGAATCGTTTCGAGGGAGGTGCTGAGGGCAACAATCTGAACCGAAAACCAGAGGTTTTGTGCTTTTAGGGCAGTTTTTCCGGGAGAGGCGGTTCCCTCTTCCTTACCGGAAGGATTGTTTTTTACCCCGGCAGTTTCTTCGGTAACCAGATGGAAAGCGCTTTTTTCCTCCACATTTTTTTTATAATTCCTGAAAGCGGAAAAAATAGCCCAGGCCAGGTGATTTCTCCCGTTTTCGCTCATCAGGTATTTCCGGTCGGCGGGGTGACTGATAAAACCTGTTTCCACCAGTACACTGGGCATGGTTGTCCGGCGCAGGACCAGGAATCCGGCTTGCTTTACACTGCGGTCGATACGTTTTGCCTGGTCCCTGAACTGATTCTGTATGGCTGAAGCCAGCATGGCACTTTGTTCCAGGTATTCATCCTGCACGAGTTCGAACATGATGTACGATTCCGGGGAATGAGGGTCAAATCCTTCGTAAGTCCGGTTATAGTCCTCTTCGAGCAGGATCACTTTATTCTCTTTTTGGGCTACCTCCAGGTTTTCCTGTGTGCGGTGCTGTCCGAGGATAAAGGTTTCGGTTCCCTGCACATAACTCTGTTTCACCGCATTTACATGGATGGAGATGAAAAGATTGGCATTGTTTTTATTGGCAATATCCGCGCGTTGATAGAGGGGGACAAATTCATCCTTGTTACGGGTGTAAATGACTTTTATCCCCGGGTAGGTATCCGATATGTGGGTTCCCAGCTTCAGGGCAATGTCAAGCACGATATCTTTTTCGCGGGCATTTCCGTATTTTGCTCCCGAATCCCGGCCTCCGTGCCCCGGATCAATCACCACTACCGAAATGCTGGAAGCAGAAGGGGCCGCTTCTACCGCATTCTGAGCCGGTGAAATGGTGCACTGCAGGCACAAAAAAACAAATAAGGGAATTACGATAAACGGATGTGCTTTCATGTGATTAAAATTGTTCATTTCAAAGGTATCGTATGGAACTTTCATGTGTTTTAACCATTCCTTTGGATGCAAATAACATACATGTTCGTTTCAGTTGTTTACTTTTTTCACAGGTTCCTTTAGTAACGTACATCTTATCCCCTGATGTACGCTTCATTGGCAAAAATTTTGGTTCTCAGCCCCCGGAGCGGATTTTTATAATCTGTTCCGGCACCCCCGCTACCGGGGAACGCATTTTTTAAAGCAAAAATAGAAATATTAAAATTATTTTGCATTTATTAGAGCTCAGGTATATGCCTTATTTTTATTTTTGCACGTCGAGCCAACAGGAGAAGCCTAAAAACAGAAGACATTTTGTGTAAATTTCATATAACATATCTTTTCGTCCTTTTTTCATTGGTGGTTTTTGGTCAGGAGGAGCGTACATTGCAGCAGGGGACCCCATCCCTTGCTGACAGCCTGGAGCTGCAGGGGATGACGCCTGATTCCACCGGACGGGCCGGGGGAATTGTTGCCGACACCACCCGGAGTGATTCGGCTCGCGCTTCCTTTATTGAAGCTCCGATCAATTACACTGCCAAGGATTCGATTGTTGTATCCCTCGACGGACAGAGAGTGTTTCTTTACAACCAGTCCCGCGTGACCTACCAGGAGATTGAGCTGAAAGCTTATTTTATTGAACTCGATCTGGAAACCCGGGAAGTTTATGCGGAAGGAATTGAAGATTCCACAGGCACCTTGCAGCAGAAGCCGGTTTTCAGGGACGGGAATGAAGAGTTTGAGTCAAAAACGTTGCGCTACAATTTTGAAAGTGAAAAGGGGATCATTACCGATGTGGTTACGGAGCAGGGAGAAGGATATGTGCACAGCGACCGGACCAAAAAGATCTCAGAGGATGCCTTTATTCTGAAAAAGGGCAAATATACCACCTGTGACGCGGACCCGCCCCATTTTTACCTCCACCTGACCAAAGCCAAAGTCATTTCGAAGAACAAGATCATCACCGGTCCGGCTTATATGGTCCTGGAGGGGTTTCCTATCTATTTTCCGATTCTTCCGTTCGGCTACTTTCCCAATGCTCCGACTTACTCCTCGGGGAT
>JAGYMR010000038.1 GCA_018400515.1 Tangfeifania sp. | reverse complement strand
GCTGGATGATGGGATATCCGCCCGGGAAATCCTGACCGAAGGATTAATGGTGGGGATGGAGAAAGTGGGGATCAAATTCCGGGAGAACAAGGTTTTTGTTCCCCAGGTGCTGATGTCGGCTAAAGCAATGAATACGGCCATGGTTCACTTGAAGCCTTTCTTCCTTTCGGGGGACATTAAGGAGAAGGGGACCTTTATTGTTGGCACTGTGGAGGGCGATTTGCACGACATCGGAAAAAACCTTGTTTCGATGATGGTGGAAGGCAATGGGTGGAAAGTTGTTGACCTGGGCACCGATGTAAAAGCAGAGCAATTTGTCGATGCCGTAAAAGAGAACGAAAATGCATTTGTAGGGTTGTCGGCCCTGCTGACCACCACCATGGTGAACATGGAAAAGATCACCAAGGCTATCAAGGAGGCGATTCCGGAAACAAAAGTGGCTGTGGGCGGAGCTCCTGTTAATCAGGATTTTTGCGCCAAGATAGGTGCCGACATATACTCCCCGGATCCTCAGGGACTGGTGGAGTACCTGAATTCACAGGTAGCCTGATAAAAAGGACATCTGGTAACATTCCAGCTGGGAAGCCAATGCCTTGCAGGCTCCCCGGAATGAACTGAAACATCCGGAATATTTTAGGTTTCAAGGGGCATGGGATTTCCCGGAATTTTCCATGACGGGAAATTTGTGTACCAGGTTGTAAGGTAAGCCATAAGCGATTGAAGGGAAATTTCCGGCAAGAATTTATTGGTAAAGAATTGAATATAAAAGCATCTGCCTCCCTGGCGGGTGGCTGGGTTTTTCGTCGATTTGCATGGAACGCAAATGGCGGATTTTCAGAAAACATTTAAAATTATCCGAAAATGGAAGGATTGGAATTAATTAAAAAGGCGTTTGCCCTTGAAGCGGTGGAGCGGGTGCCCTGGGTCCCTTTTGTGGGGGTTCACGGGGGATATCTGACCGGGGTGGATGCCCAAACTTACTTGAAGTCCCCGGAGGAGATCGTCAAAGGGGTGAGTAAAGCTGTTGAAGCGTACCAGCCCGATGGGATACCGGTTGTTTTTGATCTTCAAATCGAAGCCGAGGTGCTGGGGTGCCAGCTGAAATGGTCGGAAAGCGGTCCCCCCGCGGTGGTTTCCCATCCGCTGGCCGGGGAGAAAAAACTGGCGGATCTGGAGATCCCCGCAGCAACCGACGGCCGGATCGCTGTGGCGGTTGAAGCCACCAAACAGCTCCGGGAGAAATATCCCGGCATTGCCCTCTATGGGTTGATCACCGGTCCCTTTACACTGGCCCTGCACCTGATGGGGACCGATATTTTCATGAAATTGTTTGAAGCCCCCGAAGAGGTGAACAGCGTGATGGAGTTTTGCACGCAGGTGGGATTAAAGATGGCGGAATACTTTATGGATGCCGGATGCGATATTATTGCGGTGGTTGATCCCATGACCAGCCAGATCGATCCCATGACGTTCGAATCTTTTGTGACCCCCTATGTCACCCGCATTTTTGAGTTCATCCGGGAGAAGAAGCACCTGAGCTCCTTTTTTGTTTGCGGCCATGCCCAGCAGAACATTGAAGCCATGTGTGACTGCAAGCCCGATAATGTCTCCATTGACGAGAACATACCCCTCGATTATGTCAGGGACATTGCCCTGGGCAAAGGGATCAGTTTCGGGGGAAACATGAAACTGACCGTGGTCCTGCTGATGGGCAACGTGGAAGATTGTCAGGAGCATGCCCTCGAGTGTCTGGAGATGGGAGGCAATAAGGGGTTTATTCTGGCTCCGGGATGTGACCTTCCCCATGAAACCCCGCCTGAAAATTTGAAAGCAGTGACCGAATTGGTGCACGATCCCTATCAGCAGGATGTTGTCCGGGCGCTGGAAAAAAAGGAGACGACCCGTGAAATTTTCAACATGAAGGATTACGGGCAGTCCGAAAAGGTGATCGTCGATATCATTACCCTGGACTCGGAGTCGTGCGCCCCTTGTCAATACATGGTGGAAGCGGTAAGGCGGGTTGCACCGCATTTCGAGGGTGTTGTGGAGTGGCGCGAACACGCCATCAAAAAAATGGATGCCGTCACCTTCATGTCTTCACTGATGGTGAAAAACATTCCGACCATTTGCATCGACGGGAAAATTGCTTTTGTCTCCCAGATACCGCCCGAAAAGGAGCTTGTTGCAGCAATCCAGAAAAGGATCAACGAAAAGCTCCGGCTGAAAATTAAATCGAAACGGAGTGAGATGCTCATTCTCTGCGAAAAAGAGGAGCAAAGCAATGAAATTTACGAAAAAATTCAGCGGGCGCTCACCGAATTGGGTAAAGAGATCGAGGTCCGGGTCCTGACCGGCAAAAAGCAGATGGCCGCATTTGGAGTGGCCGGCGCCCCGGCGGTGATTACCGTCAATTATAAACTGAAATCGGAAGGCAACATCCCCTCCCTTGATGTTATCAAGGAGTGGGTCAAGGAGCTTTGACCATTTTTTTATAACTTCATACGATTAAAATTGTTCATTTTTAAAGGTATCGTATGGAACGCGCATGTATTTAAATCATTCTTTGGTGTGTGAATATCTTACATGCTCGTTTCGTACCAAAACGAGATCCATGGGAAAAATTCTTGACAAGATTAAAGAGGGGAAAGTCCTGGTCTCCGATGGAGCCTGGGGAACCTTTCTCCAGCAAAAAGGGCTGAAAACCGGTGAATGTCCGGAGGAGTGGAATGTAACGCATCCCGGGGAGGTTTTGGACATTGCCCGGCGTTATATCGAAGCGGGGGCGGATATGATCGAAACCAACAGTTTCGGCGGTTCCCGCTTTAAACTGGAAAAGTTCGGGCTCGGGGAAAAAGTCTTTGAACTTAACAAGGCTGCCGCGGAGATCAGCCGGAAAGCGGCAGGCGAAAAGTTTGTGCTGGGCTCGGTCGGTCCGACCGGGAAAATTTTGATGATGGGCGAGGTTACCGAAGAGGAACTTTACCATGCCTTTAAAGAGCAGTCCTTGGCACTGGAGGCCGGCGGGGCCGATGCCATAATGATTGAAACCATGAGCGATCTCGAAGAGGCCCGCCTCGCTGTGAAGGCCGCCAAAGAAAACACGGGACTGGAAGTGTTTTGTACCATGACCTTCGAAAAAACAGTGAACGGCGAGTATCGCTCCATGATGGGGGTTTCGCCTGCAGAAATGGTGGAAACCATTGTTGCCGCCGGTGCAGAAATGATCGGAGCCAATTGCGGGAACGGCATTGAAGGGATGGTCGGTATTGTGGAAGAAATCCGGAGGACCGACCCCGACATCCCGGTGCTGATCCATGCCAATGCCGGCATGCCGGTTTACCAGGATGGCCAAACCGTTTTTCCGGAGAAACCCGAGGAAACAGCTGCTTTCATTCCGAAAATTATCGCCGCAGGGGCCAATGTGGTAGGCGGTTGTTGCGGAACCACCCCCGACCATATTTGTAAACTCCGGGAGGCCGTGAATCATAAGGGATAATCGATGGGAAAAATTCCTTTTCATATTGTGTCGGGATTTTTGGGAAGCGGGAAAACCACCTTTCTGAAAAGAATTATTGATCGATATTCGCAGGAATTTAAACTGGGAATCATCCAGAATGAATTTGCACCTGCCAACATCGACGGGGCTGAACTGAAAAAAGCAGGCGACCATTTTAACCTGCTGGAGATTAATAACGGTTCGGTTTTTTGTGTTTGTCTCCTGGGGGATTTTGTTAGCTCTCTGGGGAAATTCATTGCCGATTATCAGCCTGACAGCCTCATCATTGAAGCATCCGGCCTCTCCGACACCACCGCCGTTGCCGAAGTGATCGCCGGCGGCCCCCTTGCCGATAAGATTTTCCTGGGTTCCAACTGGTGCATTGTTGATGCCCCCAATTTCTTCAAAACCGGCATGATGCGTCAGCGTGTCAACCAGCAGATCCGGATGGCTGATGTTGTGGTCCTGAATAAAATCGATCTTGCGGGAGAAAAGACCGCTCAGTTAACCCGGGAGATAAAAAAACTGAACCCCTTTGCTGAGATTCGGGAAACCGTTTATTGCAATACCAACTTCGAAATGGAAAAGGAGGCCATTCCAAAATATTATGCCGGCTCCCAAAAATCGATGGGACGGCCTCAGGTGCATTCAATGGTTCTGAAGTCGGGATGCCGGATCAGCCGGGAATCGCTTGACTCCTTCCTTCAGCAATGGGCGCCTAAAGCCTTCCGGATTAAAGGGTTTGTGAACACCAAAGAAAAGAAAACCCTGGCGGTGCAGTGCACCTTTGAACAGATTGAGGTGAGTGAATCCGAAGATTTTTGGGGGCCGACCGAGTTGATTGCCCTCAGCGACCAGTTTACCCTCCGTGAGTGGAACCGTTCCTTCAGAAATATGAGCCAAAACCAGGGGGAATAATCCTTGTTGGTCATCCGGTGAAATCCGGGGATGATTGTTAAATTTTTGAAAAGAGAAGTTCCGGTTCCTTTGCCAATCGGATGGATCGCGAGCCGGTTTCTAACGGCCTATTTTTCAGCCTGTCCGAGGTTCATCGATCAGCTGCCTTAGTGCTGTTGCCGGTGCATGGGCATCCTTTTTCTTAGAAACAATTTAAATTAGCTGTTTTCGTTACTCCCGGTTTGGGAGAAAGGGGTGGTTCGTCTACTTTTGTGTCGAAGAGTAATTGTCAATCTGATAAATAAATATTTATGAGTAAGTTTCTGACGGCCTCCATTGGCAGAAAATTCCTGATGAGCATAACGGGGCTATTTTTGGTTGTTTTTATTGCGGTCCATTTGACCATCAATTTGTTACTGATTTTTGATGATACGGGCCTCCTTTTTAACCAGGCAGCCCATTTCATGGCTACCAATCCCGTTGTGCGGATAATAGAACCTTTGCTTGGACTGGGATTCCTGATCCATATTCTCTGGTCGTTTTACCTCGAATACCAAAACTGGCGGGCCCGGCCGGTAAAGTACAATAAGAAGAATGCCGGCGCTTCCAGCAACTGGGCCTCCCGCAACATGCTTATCCTGGGGGCCATGGTACTGACTTTCCTGGTGGTCCACCTCATTAACTTTTACTGGAAGATCCGTATAGCCGGGGATCCTTTACTGGAGGAGCTCACCGTCAACGGGGAACACATGGAAAACACCTATGCCCTGGTATCGGACCTTTTTAAAAGCAGTATTCCCTACGACCTTGTTTATATTGCCGGAGCCATTCTGTTGGGGCTGCACCTCTCCCATGGTTTCTGGTCTGCTTTCCACACCCTGGGGCTGAGCAACAAAAAATGGATGAGCCGGCTGAAATTCCTGGGGAACATTTATGCTGTTATTGTAGCGGTGGGATTTTCAGTAATTCCCCTCTATTTTCTCCTGAAGTTTTAAATCTCTAATTGAAAAAGGATTTGTTTATGAGCATATTAGATTCAAAGATACCTGAAGGACCCCTGGCGGAAAAGTGGAACCAGCACAAGGCTGCCATCCGGGTAGTGAGTCCGGCCAACAAGCGGAAACTCGATGTGATTGTGGTGGGTACCGGTCTGGGAGGTGCCTCGGCAGCTGCATCCCTGGCAGAGCTGGGATACAACGTTAAAGCATTTTGTTATCAGGACAGTCCCCGCCGGGCCCATTCCATCTCGGCCCAGGGGGGGATCAATGCGGCAAAAAATTATCAGAACGACAACGACTCGGTTTTCCGGTTGTTTTCCGATACCGTTAAAGGAGGCGATTACCGTTCACGGGAGGCCAATGTTTACCGGCTGGCTGAAGTCTCTCCCAACATCATCGACCAGTGCGTGGCACAGGGTGTTCCTTTCGGCCGCGAATACGGCGGCCTGCTTGCCAACCGCTCTTTTGGGGGTGTTTTAGTGAGCCGGACATTTTATGCGCGCGGACAAACCGGCCAGCAACTTCTGCTCGGAGCCTATCAGGCACTTAACCGGCAGATTGACAAAGGGAACGTGGAAATGTACACCCGGCATGAGATGCTTGATCTGGTGAAGATCGACGGCAAGGCCCGGGGCATCATTGCCCGCGACCTGGTTTCCGGTGAGATCAAACGCTTTGGTGCGCATGCCGTGGTGGTGGCCACCGGAGGTTATGGAAATGTGTTCTTTCTCTCTACCAATGCCATGGGCAGCAATGGCTCCGCCGCCTGGCAGTGCTATAAGAAAGGAGCCTTCATGTCGAATCCCTGTTTTGTGCAGATCCACCCCACCTGCATTCCCGTGCATGGGGACCAGCAGTCAAAACTGACCCTGATGTCGGAGTCGCTCCGGAACGACGGCCGGGTATGGGTTCCGAAGAAAAAGGAAGATGCTGAAAAAATCCGGAAAGGGGAGAAAGGGCCCAACGATATTCCTGAAGAGGACCGGGATTATTATTTGGAACGCCGGTATCCCTCTTACGGGAACCTTGTTCCGCGCGACGTTGCTTCACGGGCGGCCAAAGAGCGGTGCGACAAAGGATTTGGAGTAAATCCCGAGGGAAAAGCCGTTTACCTCGACTTCAAGGATGCCATTGAGCGTCTGGGGCAGGATGTTATCGAGGCCCGTTACGGGAACCTCTTCCAGATGTACGAAAAGATCACCGATGTCGATCCCTATAAGGAACCCATGATGATCTATCCTGCCATTCATTACTCCATGGGCGGTAGCTGGGTGGATTATAATTTAATGACCACAGTTCCCGGCTTGTACTCCATCGGGGAGGCCAACTTCTCCGACCACGGTGCCAACCGGCTGGGGGCATCTGCCCTGATGCAGGGTCTGGCCGACGGCTACTTCGTCCTTCCCTATACCATTGGCGATTACCTGGCGGATGAGATCCTTACCCCCCGCGCCGATACCACTGCCCCTGAATTTGAAGCCGCGGAAAAAGCGGTTAAAGACCGGCTGGAGAAACTGTTTCATGTGAATGGTTCCAAACCGGTGGACTATTTTCATAAAAAGCTCGGACATGTGATGTGGGATTATGTGGGGATGTCAAGAAACGAAGCAGGATTGAAAAAAGCCATCGAAATGATCCGGGAGATTCGGGAAGCGTTCTGGAACGATGTTAAAATTCCCGGGGAGATGGACAACCTGAATCCGGAGCTGGAAAAAGCGGGCCGCGTGGCTGATTTTCTTGATATCGGGGAGCTGATGGCCCGCGATGCGCTCGACCGGAAAGAGTCGTGCGGCGGGCACTTCCGGGAAGAGTCGGTGACCGAAGATGGGGAAGCCAAACGCGATGACGAAAACTTTACCTACGTCTCCTGCTGGGAATACCAGGGGGACGGCAAAGAACCGGCATTGCATAAAGAAGATTTGGTGTTTGAGAATGTAAAATTAACACAGCGTAGTTATAAATAAGCAGCGAAATGGCGGATAAAATTCTTAAAAAACTCAATATCAGGGTTTGGCGGCAAAACAGACCCGGTGAAAAAGGAAAATTTGAGACCTATACCATTGAAAATATCTCTACAGGTTCCTCATTTCTCGAAATGTTGGATATCCTGAATGATAAACTGATTGAGGAGGGGAAAGATCCGATAGCGTTCGATCATGACTGCCGCGAGGGGATATGCGGGGCATGCAGCCTCTATATTAACGGAAGGGCCCATGGTCCCGATACCGAGATTACTACCTGCCAGTTGCATATGCGGAAATTTAAGGATGGGGAGACCATTACCATTGAACCCTGGCGCGCCGGTGCTTTTCCCGTCATTAAGGACCTGGTGGTCGACCGCATCGCATTCGAAAAAATACTCCAGGCCGGAGGTTTCATTTCGGTGAATACCGGTGGCGTCCCGGATGCCAATGCCATTCCCGTTGCCAGCGAAGATGCGGAGGAAGCGATGGATGCAGCAGCCTGCATTGGCTGCGGGGCCTGCGTTGCTGCTTGCAAAAACTCATCGGCCATGTTGTTTGTTTCCGCCAAAGTCTCGCACCTGGCCAAACTGCCCCAGGGGAAGGTGGAAGCAAAAAAACGGGCCCGCAACATGATCGCAAAAATGGATGAACTGGGCTTTGGCGGATGTACCAATACCGGTGCCTGTGAGGTGGAGTGTCCCAAAAGCATTTCCATTGCCAACATTGCCCGGTTGAACCGCGAATACCTGAGTGCAAAACTGCAGGAGTAATACCCCCGACCGGTTGTCCGGTTGATTATAATTCACAGACCGTTGTGCATAAGTCGCGGTGCGAATAGGTTAAACAGAAAATAAAAAAAACTAACTTCGCATAGAGATAATTTGTAAATTATGCCATACCGCCGTTTGCCAACCACCGACAAAGCCCGGCTGCGGGCTCTGGATGCTGCCCTGAAAATGGCTTCCGAAAAAGAGGCCGGAAGAAGGGCCTTTTCGGAAAAAACCCGTTATGAACTTCAAAATGTTAAGACCTTCTTTGAGAATCACCTCAAACAGTATGAGCTGGACCTGAAGAAGGAGACGGAAAATAATCCCGCCTATAAAGCTGCAAGGGATAAGGCACGGATCTATGTTTCCCATTTCATTCAGATGGTGTATATGAGCATTGAGCGGGAGGAGCTGAAACCGGAAGCATGTAATTTTTACGGATTGCAGGAGCTGGGAATGAAGGTTCCGTCACTGAATACCGAAGAGGAAGTGCTGAACTGGGGATGGAAACTGATGGACGGTGAACAGAAGCGAATGCAGCAAGGGGGCAGCCCTTTTTATAACCCTTCCATTGCGCTTGTGAAAGTACAGGTTGAAAACTTCAGGGATGCCGCCTTTTTCCAGAAGAACCTGAAAAAAAACACGTTGCGTTCTTACAGCCGTATGGAGGAGATCAGAAAAAATACCAACGAATTTATCCGTTCTTTGTGGACCGAGATTGAGGAGAATCTGGACGCCGGATCTCCCGGGCATAAAAGGCAGCTGGCTGAGGAGTACGGGGTTGTTTACGTTTTTCGCCGGAATGAGAAAAAAGTGCTTCGCTCGGAGGGGATGCAGGTCGATTTGTTATTCGAATTCAGTTAATGGCCTGCAGGAGCGGCTACCCCTTGGTATATAGCTGCCGGGGCAGAGGTCTGGTCATTGAAGGTAACGGAGCTCCTTTCCCCTGTTTTCTTTTTTAATAAAAAACATCAAAACGCCGGTCAGCAGCAGGCTTATTACTGCCAGGTAATGATATTCAGGTGAGGAGCCGATATCTTCCACGCGCGGGTTCAATACATTTTTGTCGACCAGGAAAAGCGCGATAACGGCAAATCCGTTGTTGATGAAATGCGCAGTGACGGGCAGCCAGATGGAGCCGCTCCACACCAGCAGATACCCGAAAAGAACGCCCAGCAGCATCCGCGGGATAAATCCGTAGAACTGTATGTGCAAGGCACTGAAAAGGATGGCGGAGATCCAGATTCCCCCGTGGTAACTCCGGGTCCACCGGGTGAAGATCCGCTGAATGACCCCGCGGAAGAGCAGTTCTTCGCCGATGGCCGGCAGGAAGGCGATCATAAAGAGATTAAAGATCATTCCACCGGTCGTCTCCACTTTCAGGAAGGCTTCGGTGAGCTCAGCGGCATTTTCTTCCGCATTTTTCATCCAGCGTTCCATACCCGAAAGCCATTCCGGAAACTGCATCTGCATGTTCCACTCGCCGATGAAATTGATGAAAGGGAGGGCGATAATGATCATTGCCGCGACAAGAAACAGCGATGAAATGTCCGGTTTTTTGTCCATGTTCAGGTATGCGGCAATTTTTCCGTGAAACAGCCATGCCAGGACGAAGGGGGGAACAATGAAGAGACCGGTCGATTGTACGACTTGCAGGTATTTCAGTATCCGGATGTTTTCCGGCCGGGTGGCATCATGGAGGGTGGGGATGTCCAGCAGGGAGTCGATCCCGAAAATCGGAATGGCAGCCAGCATGGAGATCAGCAAAAAGAAGAGGAAGCTGATTACAATGACAAACGCTGAAAACATCAGTTGGGGAAGCGGTTTCATCCCCCGGAAAGCATTAAACAACATGCGGGTATAATTTTTTGTGCAAAGATAATCAATTGGGCATTATTATTTATAGTTCAGGTTGGCGGGCAGGAATTTTTCGATGTATTCCACCGGTTTTCCTTTCCTGCGGGCATAATCGGCGACCTGGTCATGTCCTGCTTTTCCGAGGCTGAAATAGCGCGAATCCGGGTGGGCGAAATATTGGCCCGAAACCGAAGCATTGGGCAGCATGGCAAAATGTTCTGTCAGGGACATTCCCGTTTTTTCTGCTTTTAACAGGCGGAAGAGGTTTTCCTTTTCCGAGTGTTCCGGGCAGGCAGGATAGCCCAGTGCAGGGCGTATTCCCTGGTATTTCACTTTCAGCAGATCTTCATGGGAGAGGTTCTCGCCGGGGGCATAGCCCCAGTACTCTTTCCGGATTTTTTCGTGCAGCAGCTCGGCAAATGCTTCGCTCAACCGGTCGGCCAGTGCTTCCAGCATGATGGCCTTGTAATCGTTGTGGTCTTTTTTGAACTCCTCAATCCAGGGATGAATGCCAATACCGGCTGTGGTTGCAAATCCCCCGCAATAATCGGCTTTCCCCGAATCCAGCGGAGCCACAAAATCGGACAGGCATAGATTGGGAGATCCGGTTTTCTTCTTTTCCTGCTGACGGAGGTGGAAAAACCGGCCGGCTTCTTTTTGGCGCGATTCGTCGTTGAAAAGGATGATGTCATCGCCGCTGGCATTGGCGGGCCATATACCGAAAGCGGCATTGGCCTGCAACATCTTTTTATCAATGATTTCATCGAGAAAGGCATTGGCCTCGGCAAATAATTTGCGGGCGGCTTCTCCCTGTTTTTCATCGTTGAGGATTTGGGGGTAGTGCCCCTTCATGTTCCAGGTCAGGAAAAAGAAGGTCCAGTCAATATACTCCCGCAAGGTCTCCAGCGGGAAGTCGATGAGGTGTTTCACTCCGGTTAGGTTGGGTTGGTACAGTGGTGTCCTGCTCCAGTCGGGGCGGAACCTGTTTTCCCGTGCTTCATTGATTGTCAGGTAGGTTTTTGGTTTTCGCTGTGCCTGGAATTCCCGGATCTGATCATAATCTTTCCGGACCGACTGAATATAGTTTTCGTCTTTTGCCAGGAGGCTGGAGACAACGTTCACGGCCAGCGAAGCATCCTTGACATGCACAACCGGTGGCGGGTATTCCGGGTCGATCTTCACCGCGGTATGGATTTTTGAGGTGGTTGCCCCGCCAATGAGCAGCGGCATGGTCATTTGGCGTTTTTTCATCTCTTGGGCGATGTCCGTCATAATTTCCAGCGAGGGGGTGATCAGCCCGCTCAGCCCGATAATATCCGCCTCTTCTTTGAGGGCAGTGTCGAGGATTTTTTCGGTGGGAACCATGACCCCCAGGTCGATGATTTCATAATTATTGCACCCGAGCACCACCCCCACGATGTTTTTGCCAATGTCGTGCACATCGCCTTTTACAGTGGCCAGCAGTACCTTTTTCTGCCGGCTGACAGTTTTCGTTTTGGCTTTATCGGCTTCAATGTAGGGGAGCAGGTAGGCCACTGCTTTTTTCATCACCCGGGCCGATTTAATCACCTGGGGGAGGAACATTTTCCCCGAACCAAACAGCTCTCCTACCACATTCATGCCGTTCATCAGGGGGCCTTCGATGATATCCAGGGGTGGTTGATACACCTTCAGGGCTTCGGCCATGTCAGCATCCACAAAATCGGGGATTCCTTTTACCAGGGCATGCGAAATGCGTTTTTCGAGGGGCAGGTCCCGCCAGTCATCCTTTTTCACTTCGCTTTTCGCCTCCTGTTGGTAATGTTCGGCAAAATCGAGCAACTGTTCGGTGGCATCCGGCCGGCGGTTCAGCACCAGGTCTTCTGTTTTTTCGAGCAGGTCGCCGGGGATCTCATCATAGATCTGCAGCATGCCGGGGTTCACAATGCCCATGTCGAGGCCGGCACGGATGGCATGGTAGAGGAATACCGAGTGCATGGCTTCGCGCACCACGTTGTTTCCCCTGAAAGAGAATGACACATTGCTGATGCCTCCGCTGGTTTTGGCCAGGGGCAGGTGTTTTTTGATCCATTCCACCGATTTGATGAAATCCACCGCATAGTTGTTGTGTTCTTCAATCCCGGTACCGATGGTCAGCACATTGGGATCGAAAATGATGTCTTCCGGGCGGAAGAGGACTTTTTCGGTCAGGATTTTATAAGCCCGCTGGCAAATTTCAATCCGCCGTTCAAACGTGTCGGCCTGGCCTTTTTCGTCGAAAGCCATCACTACGACGGCCGCCCCGTATTGTTTAATGCGTCCGGCCTGGTAAATAAAGGTATTTTCCCCCTCTTTTAAGCTGATGGAGTTCACAATGGATTTACCCTGCAGGCATTTCAGCCCGGCCTCGATCACGTTCCATTTTGATGAGTCCACCATAACCGGCAGTTTGGCGATATCCGGTTCGGCCATCATCAGGTTCAGGAAGGTTACCATCTCCTTTTCCGCATCGAGCATGGCATCGTCCACATTGACGTCAATCACCTGGGCGCCGTTTTCCACCTGGTTGCGTGCGATCGCAAGCGCCTCTTCATATTTTTCTTCCCGGATGAGGCGGGCAAATTTCCGGGAGCCTGCCACGTTGCACCGTTCGCCGATATTTACAAAATTGGTTTGCGGGGTGATGGTCAGTGGTTCCAGTCCGCTCAGCCGGGTGTCCCTGCTTCGGGCAACGACCTGGTGGGGCCGGGCTTTTTCAGCCAGCTTCACGAACCTCCGGATATGTTCGGGGGTGGTTCCGCAACAGCCTCCGATGATGTTGACATAGTTGTTGGCAAGGAAATCTTCCATGAACCCGGCCATTACCTTGGCTGTTTCGTCGTACCGGCCAAACTGGTTGGGGAGTCCTGCATTGGGGTGGACGCTGACAAAGAAGGGGGATTTTGCGGAGAGTTCTTTTACATAGGGCAGCAGTTCGCGGGCGCCCATGGAGCAATTGAGACCAAAGCTGAGCAGGTTAATATGTGAAAGGGAATTCAGGAAAGCCTCCAGCGTTTGTCCGGAGAGGGTGCGTCCGCTGGCATCGGTAATGGTTCCGGAGATCATCAGCGGAAGCTGGGTTTTCCGTTCTTCCAGGGCCTCTTCGATCGCAAAAAGGGCGGCTTTGGCATTGAGGGTATCGAAAATGGTTTCCAGAAGCAGCAATTCAGCCCCCCCGTCAATCAAACCCTCCGCCTGTTCCCGGTAGGCCTCTTTTACATCGTCAAAGGTGACGGCCCGGTACCCCGGATTGTTCACATCGGGCGACAGCGACAGGGTTTTATTGGTAGGGCCCATCGTACCGCAAACAAACCGCGGTTTTTCCGGTGTTTTTTCCGTGAATTTATCCGTTGCTTCACGGGCAAGCCGGGCTGCTTCCCTGTTCATTTCATAAACCAGTTCCTGTGTATTGTAATCGGCCTGCGAAATGCGGTTGGCATTGAAGGTATTGGTTAAAACGATATCCGCACCCGCCTCCAGGTAGCTATGGTGAATTTCTGAAATAATTTTGGGGCAGGTGAGCGAGAGGATGTCATTGTTTCCTTTTTGATCGTAGTCCGCCTTTTCGAGGCGTTTGCCCCTGTAGTCCTTTTCCTGAAGTTTGTAGTCCTGCAACAGGGTTCCCATGGCTCCGTCCATGACAAGCACCCTTGATTTCAGCAGCGTTTTTATATCGGTTTTATTTATATTCAAAGTCACTTTTTCCATTATTTAAATAATCGCATTTCATATTCTCCCCGGATTCCCATTTTGTCTTTGCAAACAATGAAAATGGAGATGATTTCCGGGTTCTCCTCTGAACGGTTCAGCACCTGTTCGATGTCGCCGGGGGAGTGCACCTGGTTCCCGTAAACGGTGGCAAAGGCATCGGCAAGCAGGATGTCCCTGCAGACCACCACCACGGCATCGGCCTTTCCAAAGCTCAGGGACGGCCCGACCGTTCCGGCGGAGGTACAGATCCCCACTTTTCCGGTTCCTGCCGGAACCGCCAGTCCGACTTTTCCCGAAAGGGGGGAATCTCCTGCAAATAAAGAGAGAACGAGTTCCTTTTCAAAGAGGGCAAAAATATCGCCTCCGTTTTCAATAACCAATTCTTTTACCGGAAAATTTTCTGACAGGGTTTCACCCACCTCCCGGGCAAACAGTCCCGCTACGGAGGCCATGGGTCCGATCCCGGCTTTTCCCGCTGCTGTAGCCATCTCCCGGGCTTCCGGAGGGGCATTTCCCGGAGGAGAAAACGGGTGAAGGCTTTCCGCAAAGGCCGGTTCCTGTCGAATGTATGCATCCAGTTTTTCCCGGAGTTCTATAATTTTGTTCCATGCGGCTGCTTCCATTTCCCGGTGGAATGAACCCGGATCCACCCCGATCCACAGGTCGGTTTCCCGGTATACCAGCTGAAACCCTTTAAAACGGTTGGTATTGAATTGCGATCGGTATGTACGCGGCTGGAACATGGTTTTTTTATTGCCAGGGTTCCGGGTAATTTTGGTTTCAGGCCACCGGGGGCGGGGCATTGCAACCCCTCTTCCGGCGGGAAACCATGTTCACCTGAAATCAATTTCAAAAAGGTGAAGCGGGCAGGCATCAATGCACAATTCGCAAACAACGCATTTGTTTTTGTCAAATTCCAGCTCCCAGGTGGCGTTGTTCATCGTAAGTGCTCCCGCAAAACAGACGGCCGTGCAACTGCCGCAGTTGATGCACTGCTCCTCCTTAAAATGGATCCGTTTTTCCAGCGGTTCGCAGGAGACATGGTGCCGGGTGAGGTATTCAATGCTTTTTTGAATATGCTCTTTTTTCCCCTGCAGTTCCAGGAGCAGGCTTCCCCGTTTTCCCGGATAAACCTCCGCTTTCAGGATGTTAATCCGGATGTCGTAATCTTTTACCAGGTGATAGCTGAGCGGTTTATCGCCCCGGTCAGGGGGGAAGTTCAGGATGTATCTCTTTTTAATCATGGTCCACCTCGCTTTCTTTTAGGTTATTGAGTGACGTGTTGGTGGGGAATAGTTGCACCGGTTGCGAAATTTCGAAGGTGCCGTTCTCCAGCTGTTTTTTGAGCTCAGCGGCAATTTTTCGTGCCTTTGCCAGGCTTGAGAGCGGGGCGGTGCGGACCTTTTTCCCTTTCACTTTTATGAAGCCCGAACGCAGTTCTTCGTAAGTTACCTGTGCGAGTTTCGGCTGGCCTTCGGTGGCGTAATCGAGGACAGATGTTTCGATCTGGCGGTTGCTGATGGAAACCCGCCGGGCCATGTCTTCATCCAGTACCGGGATGGGGATGCCGATGCCGTTGAACATGCTGACCCCATATTTTTCGTAATAAGCGGCCTGCAGGTATTCAGGCGACATCTCTTTTAGGTTGCCCACCACGGCAATGGTTGCCGCATTGGTGACGGGCACGCCGTATTCATTTTTTGGGCGGGTGGTATTGAACTGTGTTCCGTTCCATGCAACAAACCCCTGGGTTCCTCCCAGGAAGATGCGGGTACCAATTCCGATGGTCCTCAGTTCGGGATCATTCAACAGCGGGCTGAGTTCGCCCGAGGTGGAGTAGTTGGCATTCCGCATATTGGGCAGGAGGGTACCCATGTAAGTGTAGATAATATTTTTGGTGGTGTTGACGGCCACGTTGTAGTTCTGATAGGCATTGCGCGGGTTAAAAAGGAAAAATTCATTGATGGTGTTGATGTTTATCTTTGTGCGGATGTGTTTCCGGGGATAGCAGTCGGTACCTTTTCCCCAGGCTTCCAGGATCACATCTTTTCCCTGAAGCAAATCCTGGATGACGTGAGCACCCCCGTATTCGGGGTTGTCCGGGTCACAGGCCGATGCGCCGATGTAAGAATCCACGGCCGCAAGGCCCTCATAGCAGGGCACCCCGTTGAGCCGGATCGTTTCCATCCGGATGGTGGGGGATGCATGGCCGAAATTGATGACGGCCCCCGAAGAGCACATTGCTCCGAAGGTGGCGGTAGTCACCACGTCGACTTTTTCAACGATCTCTGCCGGCGTGGCATGTTGGGCCATTTCGGTTACCTCTTCTGCGGTCAGCACAACCGCATTGCCCTTTTTCAGTTTTTCGTTGATCTCCTGGTATGTTTTTGTCTTTGCCATACTGCTGAATGCATTTTTGTTCGTATCGTTTCATTTTAGAAAGCCCGGCCATGAACCCTTTCCTCCGGCCACCGGGCCCTGTTTCCGGGTGAACTCATTTTGAGTTGCAGATTCTTTATACCGACTCCCTGCCGGAATTAAGAAAATGTTGATAAACTGCAAATTTAGGGTATTTTCCCGGAAATTATCCTTTTTTTCCGGCCGCATTGGGCCGATGGCCGGGAATTTTTGTCAACCGGGATTTCCGGAGGGGTAAAATGTTTTCTGGTGGCAGGTAGAAATTCTTTTGTAAGAAGGGAGGCATCCCCGCCCGTTTTACTGGTTTTAGAAAAAATTGCTTGTGTATTTTCAGGTAAAGTTGTAAACTTGCAGTCCGGATTTCGTATAAGAAATGCGTTGAAAAGATGAACTGCTCCGGCAGTTTTCGGGCCTATAGCTCAGTTGGTTAGAGCACCTGACTCATAATCAGGTGGTCCCTGGTTCAAGTCCAGCTGGGCCCACAATGAATATCAGCAGGTTAAGATGGTTTAAAGGTTATAGCCTTTTTCTGTTTTATAAACATTTTAATAAA
>JAGYMR010000379.1 GCA_018400515.1 Tangfeifania sp. | reverse complement strand
AAACGGAAAGGGAGCAGCCCTTTTTTCTGGCGGTTGGTTTTCATAAACCCCACGATCCTTTTATCGCACCCAAAAAATACTTTGACCTGTATCCTTTGGAAGATTGCGATCCGCCGGCACTGCCGGAAGGGTGGGAACCTCCCTACAAGCATTCGTTTCCGCAGGGAACAAGTAAGGTTTTCAATAAATTCACGGAAAAAGAGAAAAGGGAATTTCTGCGCTCCTACTATGCCTGTACGACTTTTATGGATGCGCAGGTGGGAAAAGTAATGGCGGCTTTGAAAGAGAGCGGCCAGCTTGAAAATACCCTGGTCATTTTGTTTGGTGATCATGGGTACCACCTCGGGGAACATAACTGGTGGAATAAAGTTACGATTTATGAAAAAGGAACCAATGCCCCTTTCATTATCGCCGGCAATTCAGTGGGGGAGAAAGGCGTTGCATCGGAGGCCATGTTCGAATTTCTGGATATCTATCCCACGCTCGCTGATTTATGTGATTTAAGAAATACTCCCGAGTACCTTGAAGGGGAAAGCTTTGCCCGGGTAGTTAAAGATCCCGCATTGTCGTTTCGCAGGGAAGTCAGGGCGATTATCGGCAGGGGGGATATGATCGGACGGATGGTGAAAAATGAAAACTTCCGCTATATTGAATGGGATAACGGCCAACGGGGCCATGAATTATACGATCAGGAGAAGGATCCGGTTGAATACCATAACCTGGCTCCTGATCCGGAGTATGCAGAAATTATTAAAGAAATGAGCGGTCTGCTCAATGCTGAATGAACCATCCGAAAGAACAACAAAGGAAAAATCCATTGGAGACCTCCTTCTGAAAGCCGGGAGGCACTTTTTTAATGCCCGGGGAATTATGAATTTTTCGCGGAACCGGGTAATCCGGGGTATGCGGTCGCTGATTATTCCCATTGGTTTTGGTCTGGGACTGTTCGGGGGACTGGTTTTTCCGGCACGGGCGATGAATAATGGCTCTACCGGGGAGGCATTATTTATTTTTCTCTGCCCCTGAATAGTCGAAAAACACTCCTCCCGGTTGGATTTACAAGGCATTTGATTTATTTTTATGCTCATGGAACGATCAGAAAAATTCCCGGAGGGCTGGATCGCTCGCTCTGGTAGTCAGAGGTGGTTCGGGCGCAGGTTTTGGCAAAGGACGATTGTCAGTCTGTTGGTTTTTGCCCTGCCCGTACTTGAAACCGCTGCGCAAAAACTGGACGTGGCCTATGTTCCTACGCCCCATGGCATCGTTGAAAAGATGCTGGATGTTGCCAATGTCGGGCCCGGCGATTATGTGATCGATCTCGGTTCGGGTGACGGGCGCATGGTGATTGCTGCTGCTGAGCGGGGAGCTTTTGGACACGGCGTGGATCTCGATCCGGAACGTGTAAAGGAAGGAAAGGAAAATGCGTTGAAGGCCGGCGTGGCCGACCGGGTGACTTTTTTTCAGGAGGATATTTATGAAACCGATTTCAGCAGGGCCAGCGTGATCCTCATGTATCTTTTCCCCACCATAAATATTAAACTGCGGCCCGCTTTGCTGCAAAAACTGGAGCCGGGAACGCGCGTGGTTTCGCATGATTTTGGAATGGATTTCTGGCTTCCTGATGAGTATTTGATCCTTGAGGATGGCCATGAAATTTATTTTTGGATCATTCCGGCCGATATGCAGGGAATGTGGAGCTGGCAGGCAGGGGGTAAGCGATTTCGGATGGGTGTCAGTCAGGAATTTCAGAAAATTGAGCTTTCGGTCCGGTCAGGCAACAGCTCTTTTTCGGTTGAAAAACCTGAGCTTTCGGGGAAACGGGTCAGCTTTATTGCGCATGATCATGAAGGGAAAACCAACTATGTCTATAGCGGCAGGGTAGAGGGGGATTATATCATCGGTACGGCCCAGGTACATTTACCCGATACCACCACGGTGGAAAAATGGACCGCACGGCGTCACTGAACCCTCCGGAAAGGAGGCCTTCTGATCTTTTATCCCCCTCCACTGCCTGGAACTACAAATTTCCCGTTATTTAAACTGAGCTACATAATCGACAATTTTATAAAATTCGTTCCATCGTTCATCTTTTTTGCTTTCGTAAAGGCTAAGCGGATATACATTCACCGACAGTGCACCCCATTTAAAAAAATTTGTGAATAACCGGATCGTTTCATTATAATCGATATCCCGGGTATGCAGTTCGTTGGCATCACATCCCTTGCCAAAGCTCAGGGT
>JAGYMR010000378.1 GCA_018400515.1 Tangfeifania sp. | reverse complement strand
ACGGCTTCCTGAAAGGAAACTATGAGCATTTCTTCCAGGCTATTTTCTTCCTTTTCGGTTAAATCGAGTTGGTATAAATACTGTAATTCAGCAACCTTTAGATTTTCCAGGGTAGTTTCATCCGATTTCAGCTGGCGGTTTTTCAGGTAATTCAGGCAACGGTTGCGTACCATCACAAAAAGCAGGCTTTCTATCCGTTTCCGGGTATCGATGGATTTTCGTTTTTCCCATAATGAAAGAAAGCCTTCCTGGATAATATCTTCCATTTCGCTTTCATCGTGCACAAATAATTTACAATATCCCTTTAACCGGGGATAAAGCAAACGAAACACCTCTTTAAAAGCTTCCGGATTTCCTTTTTTTAGTTCAGATTTGATTTTGGTATCGAACATCTTGTAAAAATACCAAAAAAAAAAATGGTTATCCAAAAAACAAGATAATAATGTACTGCCTTTTTTTACGGATTGATCGTAACTGCTAATTTTTTAAATTTGCTGCGGAATTGCTGTTCCACTGATTCAAATATATGATTTCTGATCAATTTGTTGTATTTTGCAAGATCAATCGATTAACCGGCTAACCTATTGGTTGTCATTAAATTCGAAAAAATGCAGATCATAAAACTTTTTCAAATCATTCCGGCACTTCTTTTTCTCTTCTGCACCTCACGGGCACAAACAGCCGTTGAAACCACCAAGAAACCCTGCCTGCCCTGTGAGGAGATAAAAAACATCAAACTCCCGGATGTCACCATTTCCCAGGCCGGATGGATACAGGAACCTGTCCCCCACTGCAAAGTATCCGGGATCATAGGCAGCGAGATTCATTTTGAACTCCTGCTTCCTGATGAGTGGAATAGCCGTTTTGTTATGGGCGGCGGCGGCGGCTTTGTCGGTTCCGTGCAAAACATGGCTGAGTTTACTGTGAAGAATGGCTTTGCAACGGTCGGAACGGATACCGGTCATAAAAGCAATGGACTTAAAGCCGGATGGGCCCTGAATCATATGGAAAGACAGTTAAATTTTGGCCACCTGGCAGTCCACCGGACTGCTGTAACGGCAAAAGGACTGATGAGAAGATACTACGGTTCTGAAATTAAATTCAGTTACTTTTTAGGATGCTCAAGAGGAGGAGGTCAGGCAATGATGGAAGCACAACGATATCCCGGCGATTTTGATGGCATTGTTGCCGGAGCACCTGCCTTCAGCTGGCCGGCATTAGGAGCCGAATTTATCCAGAATTCCCGGGCTGTTTATCCGGATCCTGACACCCTGGATCAGCCGGTGGTTACTGTGGAGAACCTGGCACTGCTTCAAGAACTGGTGCTGGAACAATGTGATGCTTTGGACGGACTGGAAGACGGGATATTGAATGATCCCCGAAATTGTGACCTGAATTTTAGTGCATTTCCGGTATGCCCGGAAAATGCTCCTTCCGATACTTGCTTTACTCCGGAACAGCTGGAAGCAATTAAAGTTATTTATTCGGGTGGATCCAATAACCAGAAAGAGATTTACCCCGGATTCCCCCCCGGAGGGGAAAATGAACCCGCAGGATGGCAGGCCTGGATCACAGGTCCGAACGCGGGTTCCCTTGCCATCGGCTTTCCGAGCCTGCAGTTTGGCTTTGGAACAGAAATGTTCAAATACCTGGTTTTTCAGGATTCCCTTTGGGATTACAGTACATACGATTTCTCGGGATTTTTTGAGGATACAAAATATGCCTCCTCCTATCTTGACGCCACCTCTGCGGACTATACAGCATTCAAAAAGAACGGGGGTAAAATGATCATCTACCATGGCTGGAATGATCCGGCCCTTTCGGCCTATTCAACCATCGACCATTTCGAAAAAGTTATGCGAAAAGATCCCGGTGTAAAAAATTACCTTCGTCTTTTCCTGCTCCCCGGTGTATTGCATTGCGGCGGAGGTCCCGGGCCGGACCAGGTGGATTGGCTCGAAATCATCCGGGACTGGGTTGAACAGGGAAGTGCGCCCGACAGGGTTATTCTTTCCAAGAAAACGAATGGGAAAGTGATTATGACCCGACCGGTTTTTCCCTATCCCGGAAAAGCTATATATGACGGAAAAGGTGATCCCAACAGGGAAAATAGTTTCAAAAAAACCTCTGTCGAAAATTAGGAGCATTCAAAACGACGAATTATTTGATTCACCTTTCTCTGCGTAAAAGAAATAGATCGTTTCAGAAAGCTCCCAGAATATTACGTTCCCATTGGTACCGGTAACCTTTTCCTGCACAATATTCTC
>JAGYMR010000377.1 GCA_018400515.1 Tangfeifania sp. | reverse complement strand
GGGCGGAGATGTGTTTGTATCTCATCGAAAAATAGATGAACTCAATGTGTATCTCCTTCAAAACACCGAAGAAAACCCCATTCAACTGGAAGTACGCTTCCGGGCAGACGGGGTTCCCGAAATGTGGGATCCCTTTTCAGGAAAAATAGATGAAGTGGACTATTTTGAAAGAAAAAACGGGTACACCTATACACGGGTATTGCTGGAAGGAAACCTGGCCAAACTGATCGTATTGAATCCCGGGAAACCATCCCTGAAAAAAGAAGCAAAGACCTCCCCCGGATGGCATGAAAAAGAGATAGCTGAGCACTGGGATTTTTCCGTCATTCCAACCCGCGATAACCGGTGGGGCGATTTTCAATGGCCCCCCTCCAATGAAAAGCTGGGACCGGAAGTGCGGCAGTTTAAATACAAAGAAGAAAAAGGAACGGATGGAATCGAAAAGGGATGGTACCTTCCCGGATTGAATGATCATGACTGGGAAGACGTCCTTTTTGACCAGGGGCCCTATTGGCTGGCTCTGGAAGATATACCTCGCAGTGCGGAGGTCATTCCGGCCATTACCGGAAAACCGGAAAAAATAACAGCAGAAGACCGTCTCTCCCTGGATGGCACTCCATACCAGTGGAGAGAAATTTCTTTTTCCCAAAAAACGGGGCTGGGCACACCCGCACCATGGGGCGGACATTCGGGATATCCCGATGGTCATTACAATAAAAATTTCATTCAACTCAAAGAAGGCAGAAAACTCTTGTTTACACGTATTTATTCCCCCAAAAAACAACGGGCAGGACTGAATGTACAATTAAGAAACCAAAAACCCCGTCTCTGGGTGAACGGAAAAGAAGAGCAACTTTCAGGGGCCGTTGGCAATCTCCCGCTAAAAAAAGGGACTAACTACGTACTTCTTGATGTACCCGATGGAAGGGACGGAATGCTTTATGTACAAAAGGAGCCTCCGGCGGTGGATGAGTTGCAGGAAGGAGCCGTGGACCTAAAAAAGCCGGATTTAAAAAATGCTTCCTGGATATGGGCCGGAAACAGCGAAGGGGCCTATTTTCGTAAAACCATTGAAATGAATAAACTGCCGGAAAGCGCGCAGATTCTTGTTACCGGTGTTTCCGGCTTCAGGTTATTCATCAATGGAGAAAAAGTGGAGGAAGATATTGGTCCGTGGGCCACATGGGAATATCCGAAAAATGTTAATATAAAACCCTATTTACAAAAAGGTGAAAATTTATTTGCCGCCTGGGGCCAGTTTTTTAAAGGAATGAATGTCTCCTATCCCGATGAATACCAGGGATTTATTCTGTCAATGAAAGCGGTTTATGATGATGGCAGTACCTTTGAAATGGAGACAGACGCCTCCTGGAAAGGGCATACTGAAGAAATGAATGACTGGCAGACACCTGATTTTAATGCTTCTGACTGGCAGCAGGCTGACGTAAAAGGAAAAGCCGGAGACGAGCCATGGGGAGTTAAATTTATGGAAAATGCAGGCTCCTCAACAACTCCTTACCGCCCATTATCGGTAAACCTCTCCACACCTGTACTCGAAGTTTTTGATGAAATGCCCGGCATCGTTTATGATGTTAAACCTGATGCAGGGAATCATTTTGCCTGGTACCGGTTTGATACACCACCCGGACTGAAGGAAATGACACTCCCTGAAAATGACGCTACCGTTTGGGTCAATGGAATTAAAATCGCTGTGAATGAAGGCGTAGCCCAAACAGAAACCCCTCCGGTAAATTGTTCAAATGTGGCCATCCGCATGAAAATGAAACGGGGTGAATATGCAGGAGCCGCTTTTGAACAGCCTGTGCGACTGAAACTGAAGGGCGGAAAAATCAAAACCGGTCCCTGGAAAAATTATGCACTCCCGACCTATTCAGGAATAGGAGTATACAAACAAAATATTTATTTTAGTGAAACGGAAGCCACCCGGGAAATGGTATTGAATCTCGGAAAGGTCTATGTTGCGGCCGAAGTGTTTATCAATGGAAAATCAGCTGGTAAAAGGGTGGCAGAACCCTTTAAATTTAATATTTCACAGCTTGTAAAACCAGGTTCCAACGAAATTGAAATCAGGGTGGCTAATACATTGGCCCCTCATTACTCTTCCCCTAAAAGGGCTTTGAATTTAGGTCCGGTAAAATCGGGCCTGATTGGACCTGTTTCGCTGAATTTATCTTCACATTAATCGATTTTTCAAGAAGATGAAACGAGCCCCGACAAGTCGGGATGAGTTCTTGAATGTATTCTAAAT
>JAGYMR010000376.1 GCA_018400515.1 Tangfeifania sp. | reverse complement strand
GTTATCTTACACCTATAAATCTTCCCCGGTTGATTTCTGTTTATCAACTCCTAAACCATTTGCTAATTTTACAAAGGGAGCCACCGCCCTGAAAATACCGCGGGGACCTGTCCAATTTCGCATTGTCGTTCGAAGGAACCCGGGATGCCCTTTACCTGCTTGCGAAGTTAAGTGGGACGGGTAAACAAGGATTGATCCGGGATGGAGTGAGGCCTTTATTGGTAGCCCGGAACAACCCACGAGGCTTCCCTTCTTGCTGCTTCTTTATCCCATTCAGGCACCACGTTTTCCAGAAATTTCTCTTTTTCGGCTTTGAGTTTTTCCATCTCGAGGCCGATAAATTCCTGTGCTTTCGCTTTGGTTGAGATATCCGGATACGGGATTTTTTCGTTGTGCCCCAGATCGGCGAGCATACGCGCCAGGTTGATACGGGCTTCCTGTGCAAGGGAAATGCCGTTGGCAATGGTCCTGCCAATTTCTACGGGTGAATGGAACGATCCTCCATGGCTGGCTTTGGTTACGTCCTTTCCCCGGCGTTCGAAGGCTTCAATGAGTGCCGGGCGTGAAATGCGAAGGTTCATGTTTTCTTCGTCGTGGCAGTCGGCACACCCTATTGGATTAACGATTTCAGCCCCCAGGCGGGCCCAGGAGCCGGTATAAAATCCGGCTGTTCCTTCTTGTTCCATAATCCGCGGTACATCCGGGCTTTTGCAGGTCCAGCAGGTGGACGGCATAGGCCCTTCATCCGGTGCCTGCGGACCGCCTGTGCGCAAGGTTTCCCGGATATCATCGATGGCATAATAATGACCGCGGGCCTGGGTATAGTCCTTCGAAAAACTGTACCCTGCCCATAAAACCACCGTTGGATATTCCTTAATTTATGTTATTTTTATGATTTTTTTCAGCGATTGACTTACCGAAAAAATGTGTTAAACCTATAAATCAAATGTACTATGAAACGGATATTACCGGTTTTGTTTCTTTTTATTTCAGCGGCTTCTTTTGCCCAGGGGGTTTTGTCATCCAAGAACATCCAGATTGATTTTTCGGGTTTTGTGCGAAACGATTTTATTTTCGATACGCGCAAAAATGTGGATGCCTGCGACGGCCTTCTTGAGTTTTATCCCCAAGAGCCTGTTTACGACGCCAACAGCGAGGATATGAACGCACAGCCCAGTGCAAAGTTTTTAAACACATTTTCCCGTTTTGGTACCCGTTTTTCGGGGCTTGAGATGGGGAATACAGTTATCGGCGGGTATTTGGAAGTTGATTTTACGGGAGGCACTGCTACCAACAGTTTGCGTTTCAGGCATGCCTATACCCAATTTGAATGGACAAAAACAAAGCTTCTTTTTGGTCGTACCTGGCATCCCTCATTTATTGAAAAAGTGTATCCTTCAACCCTCAACGAAAATACAGGCCTTCCTTTCCAGGTTTTTAACCGCAGCCCGCAATTGCGGCTGACCCACCGTTTAAGCAAACACCTCGATTTCATTGCCGGAGCGGTGTACCAGTTTAAATATATGAATGACGGTCCATCGGGAAAATCTTACGAATACCAGCGCAATGCCATTGTTCCCAATCTGCACGCCCAGTTGCAGTATTTTAATGAAAATTGGGTGGTGGGGGCTGCCCTCGACTGGAAAAGCATTCAGCCCCGCACTTATACCACCGGGGACGATGAAAAACAATTCAAAACCAATGAAAAACTGAATACGATGGCCGCGCTGGCCTACCTGAAGTATTCAACTAAAAAGTTCCTGTTTAAAGCAAAGTCAATGTTTGGCCAAAATGTGTCCGAAAGCCTCCTGCCAGGTGGTTATGCCGTGGCTACACGCAATGAATCCACCGGTGCGGAGACATATACGCCGTTCAATCACATATATAACTGGATTAATTTTACCTACGGGCAGGATTGGAAAGTAGGATTTTATGCGGGATATCTGAAAAACCTGGGCACCAGCGATGATCCGGAAGGGGCGCTTTATGGAATGGCAACCGATATTGACATGATAACCAAGATTTCACCCCAGCTCGTTTATAATTTCAAAAATTTTATGTTTGGATGGGAACTGAGCTGGACGACGGCTGCTTACGGAGATAATGACCCCAGCGATAAAGGCAAAGTGATAAATGTCGAAAATGTGACAAATTTTAGAAATATGCTCTCAATTGCTTACAAATTCTGATTTTCCTTTTATTTTTGCTTGAATTTTTCATAAAAAAAAGCCGGATGGCTCCGGAGGAGTTTTTGCGGTTTTCATTAAAATCAACAGCTATGGCATTTG
>JAGYMR010000375.1 GCA_018400515.1 Tangfeifania sp. | reverse complement strand
CATAACGGGCACATGGGCGGATGGGTTCCCGAAGAGTGGGGCATCGAAGGCTATTCGGGAAATGATGGCTTATGGGCTGTGATGTTTTTCAACGACAGGCTGAAAGAAGCCTATAAGACCTGGGTGAAATACCTCTATACTGAAACCAATCCTTACACAGGCATGGCACTGAAAGATGATCCGGCCGTGGGAATGATCCAGGTGAAAAATGAAGACGGACTCTTTTTCTGGACCATCCAGGGCGTGAAGGAACCCCTCAAAAAGACCATACGAAAAGATTATTACGCCTGGTTGGTGAAAAAATACGGCAGCATCGAAAAGGCACAGGAGCACTGGGGAGATGTGGATCTTGACGGCGACAACCCGCAGGATGGGGAAATGGATATTTACGATATCTGGATGGCTGTTCAGAATCAGTCGGGAGGCGTTGATAAGCGGCTGTCGGACCAAATGGAATTTATGGCCGAAGTACAACGTAATTTTTACCAGGAAATTTATGACCATTACCGTTCGATGGGCTGCCGGCAGCTCATCAATGGCAATAACTGGAAAACGGCCGATGCCGCCCGTCTGCTCGACATCGAAAGATGGACGAATGCGGCCTGTGATGTCATTGCTCTGAACCGCTATTATGATCCCGGGCATGTTGGCGAGAACAGCGGCTGGAAGATTGAACCGGGTCATTTTTATGAAGGCAAATCGGTCATGAAGCAACCGCATAAATTACCCATCAATGTCAAACAGCCCGAAGGCTCTCCTGTGGTAATCACCGAAAGCGGCTGGAACCTGCCGCATCAGTACCAGGCAGAAGGACCGTTTCTTATTTCGGCATACATGTCGCTGACCGGTGTGGATTCCTACTACTGGTTCTCACCCACATCCGTAAACTACGATAAAAGTCCTTACCGCACATGGGACCACCTTCCCGGCGGCCAGCATCCGATGCACCGCTGGACCATGTCGACACCCGGACAGTTGGGAATGTTTCCGGCGAATGCACTGCTTTTCCGGAAAGGACTGCTGAAAGCCGGCAACAAAACCGTGAAGGAAGAACGCACCCTTCAATCCATGTGGAACCGGGAAGTGCCGGCCATCACCGAAAACATGGGATTCGATCCGAACCGCGATACGAGAAACGCGAAGACTGAAAATACCCAGATCAGTCCGCTCGCCTATCTCACCGGACGGGTGGCAGTGGAGTACGGTGCAAATAAAGATGAGGTGGAAACCCATCGCCGGCTGAACCGTTACATTGATCATTCTGACAAGAAAGTAAACAGCTCTACCGGAGAACTGGTATGGGATTATGAAAAAGGAATATGCACGATGGATGCCCCCGCAGCGCAGGGAATTTGCGGATTTGTGGGGGATCAGCAGAATTTTGAACTGACGGATGTTTCAATCGAAACCGGTAATGATTATGCCGCGGTCAATGTGGTGGCGATGGACGATAAGCCCATTGCAAAGTCTTCCAAAATTTTGGTACAGGTGGGAACCGTATACCGTCCGGCAGGATGGGCTGATACAGCGACAGAATTTGACATGCACGGGGAGAAAGTTTCAGGCTACCGGATCGACAACACAGGTAAAATGCCCTGGAAAGCTGCAGTTACACTGGTGACGCTGAACATTGATAACAGCAAGATAAAACGGGCGGTCCTGCTGGATGCCGCGGGTTATCAACAATCGATCCTTGATGTGCAACAAAACGGGGGTTCTACAAAAATTGAATTACCCCAAAATGCGATGTACGTCATTTTGGACGACGGAACGGAATAAGAAATGATGCCGGATTCCTGACTTCTTTTTTGGCAGTTCGAACCGTTCAGCAAAATTTTTATTCAGAATATTTCCTCATTCCGGGAGACAATAGCATGAATTTTCCCGAGGGCAATCACATCGATGAGGAGATCATCAAACTCCCCAAGATCAACCTCCCAAAGGGTCAGTTCCAACGTTTCGATTAATGTGGCATTTGCCGATATTACAGCCATGTTAATGAGCATATAAAAGTAATGAAACATTTCTAAGAAGTGCAGTTCCTTTTTTTCGGCAAAGAATTCCTCGGGGCCCTTTATGAAAAGTTCTGTTGGATTGCTCATTTCGTTGTCCGGCCATTCATTGGTTGTCCACAAGATATGAATGAGCGGGTAATGCGGAAACAGTTGATGGGAATGTTTCAGTTCTTTTTCATACCGGGGTTGATTTTTACCTTGCAATTCAATCAGCTTCAGGAATGCCACCGCCGGATTATCCGGCATCTCCTTCTGAAGCTTTTTAATTATCCTGCCGGCTGAGGTGGTGTT
>JAGYMR010000374.1 GCA_018400515.1 Tangfeifania sp. | reverse complement strand
TATTGGCAGTAGTGCAGCCGGTCTGGTCACTGCTTTAACCGGAAAAAGGGTTTATCCCGCAAAAAAGTTTATCGTCGCCACCATGAATCCGAAGACCCTCATTCCTTGTGGAATACCTTATATCTTCGGATCAGTGGGGAGTTCTGAGAAAGATATTCTTCCGGCGGATAAAATGTTTCAAACCAATGACATTGAAATGGTTGTCGATGAGGTTGATGCTGTTCATCTGAAAGAAAAGGTGGTACGTTTTAAATCGGGGAAGCAAATCGCTTATGACAAACTGGTGATCGGAACGGGTTCAACTCCCATACAGCCTTCGTGGTTGAAAGGGGCCGATAAAGAAAATGTGTTTACCGTGCCTAAAAATAAGACCTACCTTGACCAAATGCAGTCCAAATTGATGGAATTTGACAAAATTGTGACGATTGGTGCGGGTTTTATCGGAGTGGAAATCTCCGATGAGTTGAAAAAAGCCGGAAAGGAAGTCACTCTGGTGGAAAAACTGCCCAATATTCTGGGACTGGCATTTGACATTGATATTTCCGAGCGTGCTGAAGGACTCCTTGAGGAGCGGGGAGTTCGCATTCTGACCGGGTCGATGGTTTCGGAAATTAGCGGAAACGGAAAGGCCGACGGGGTGTTGCTGGAAAATGGAGAAAAAATTGAAGCGGATGCCGTTATTTTATCCATGGGATACCATCCTAATTCAAAACTGGCTGCGGAAGCAGGATTGCCGGTAAGCAACAAAGGGTTTATTAAAGTGGACGATTATATGCGGACTGACGACGCTTCGGTTTTTGCGGTGGGTGATTGCGCCGAAAAACGGGATTTTATTACCCGGAAACCAACTCCCGTAATGCTGGCTTCTACAGCATGCGCCGAAGCACGTATCGCCGGAATGAATTTGTTTAAATTGTCGGCCATTAAAACCTTTATTGGAACCATCTCCATTTTTTCAACTGCCATCGGGGAAACCGGGTTTGGGGTAGCAGGAATTACCGAAACCATTGCCAATAAGGAGAATTTTGATTTTGTGACGGGTACCTTTGAGGGGATTGACAGGCATCCGGGTACCCTCAAAGACACCCATAAGCAGTATGTAAAACTGGTGGTTGGCAGAGAATCGGGTGTCATCCTGGGTGGAGAGGTCTTTGGCGGCCTCTCTGCGGGTGAGCTGACCAATACACTGGGAATAATTGTTCAAAATAAAATGACACTCAATTCTCTGCTTACGGCTCAGTTCGGGACTCATCCACTTTTAACTGCATCTCCTGCCGGCTATCCCCTGGTGAAAGCCGCAGAAAATGCCTCTTCCAAAATCATGTTTAAATCATAGAAGAAACCAGCCCTTTTGTTAATCTTGATAAGCATTGGCATATGAAACCGGTAACCCGTATTAAAGTAAATATCCTCATCGATATAATCATGTTTGTATGCATGATTGGACTTGCGGTTATCGGTTTCATCATCAGGTATGTCCTTATTTCGGGAGCTGAACGATGGGAAAAATACGGAGAGAATATGGAGTTAACGATTTGGGGGCTTGACCGGCACCAATGGGGGTATATTCATCTCTTAACCGGCATTCTTCTGGTCATACTTCTTGTATTGCATATCCTTTTCCATTGGAAGCAGGTGGTATGTATGATAAAAAAGCTAATTCCCCGGAAAAAAATGCGGGTGGCCATTGTTTCTTCCCTGGTTGTGTTCAGTGCATTCATTATGGTTCTCCCTTTTTTTATTCCGGTTGAAAAAGGAGCGCCCATCAGAACCCGGGGGGGCGGAAATGGGAAGAATATAACCCATAACAAGCCTGAAAATAGGTCCGGGGCTAATGCTCCAGCCGTTAACGGAGTGGCGGAGCACTCCCTCAGTCAGCGAGAAAAAAACGAACATGAGGGCAATGACGAACACCAGCACCATGAATCCCGCTCCCTTGACATTAAAGGACATCACACCATCGGCGGAATGGCACGAACCTATCATGTCTCTGCAAACGAAATGAAAAGAAAGCTGGGAATCCCTTCCCATATCCCCGATAACGAGCGCCTCGGGAGAATCCGAAGACAGTATGGTTTTACCATGCACGATGTGGAAGATTGCATCCTGGAGCTGAGGGGAAAGGATCAACCTTCAGAGTGAGAAAAATCAAGATTCTTGCTTTCTCCCCCCCCAATTGCCCTAAACACCTTTTATACAGACTATCCTTTCATGGAAAATGAAAATCATACCAGAAACCCCTTCATTTTTTTTATATCCTGGTTTTCGTTTGAATTTGCTTCTTATTTGCCAGGACGGAACAAGGAGA
>JAGYMR010000373.1 GCA_018400515.1 Tangfeifania sp. | reverse complement strand
TATTATCTGCCTCATAACCGGATCGATTTAGTAGGATTGCTGTCCAATGGTCACATTTTGCTGGAAGGGGTGCCCGGACTGGCAAAAACACTGGCCATCCGGTCGCTGGCGCAGACCATAAGTGCCAAATTCTCCCGCATCCAGTTTACTCCGGACCTTCTGCCGGCTGACCTTTTGGGCACCATGATTTACAGTCAGAAGAAAGAGGAATTTTCGATCAAAAAGGGTCCCATTTTCGCCAACTTCATTTTGGCTGACGAGATTAACCGTGCTCCTGCCAAGGTGCAATCAGCGTTGCTCGAGGCAATGCAGGAACGCCAGATTACCATCGGAGATTCTACCTTCAAACTGGATGAACCTTTTCTGGTGATGGCCACCCAGAACCCCATCGAGCAGGAAGGTACTTATCCATTGCCTGAGGCCCAGGTGGACCGTTTTATGCTCAAAGTAGTTATCAATTATCCCAAAAAAGAAGAAGAGCGCGAAATTATCAACCAGAATTTGCTGAAGCAATTTCCGGAAACCACCACTGTTTTGAAACCCGAAGACATCTTAAAAGCCCGGGATGTGGTGAAAGATGTGTATATGGATGAAAAAATCCAGAAATACATTGTGGATATTGTTTTTGCAACCCGTGAGCCAGAGGATTACAACCTGGCGAAATATAAAGAAATGATTTCATACGGTTCCTCTCCCAGGGCAGGCATCAGCATGGCCCAGGCAGCCAAAGCTTATGCATTTATCAAACGGAGGGGATATGTCATCCCCGAGGATGTGCGCGCGGTTTGCCCCGATGTTATGCGGCACAGGATAGGACTCAGTTACGAAGCAGAGGCCAATAATATTACTTCGGAAGAGATCATTACTGACATTCTGAATACCGTGGAAGTACCCTAAATCCAGGCAAGTGGGAACACCAAAGACAAATTGATGCAGGGATAAGGTTTCACCTAAAACAACATTTCTCCCATGGAGACAACGGAATTATTAAAAAAGGTACGGCAGATTGAAATAAAAACACGCGGACTTTCCCGGAATATTTTTGCCGGAGAATACCACAGTGCTTTTAAAGGAAGGGGTATGGCCTTTTCGGAAGTGCGGGAATATCAGTTCGGAGATGACATCCGGAACATTGACTGGAATGTTACCGCCCGCTACAGCCATCCCTACATCAAAGTATTTGAAGAAGAGCGCGAACTCACGGTCATGTTGCTGATCGATGTCAGCGGCTCCCGTGAATTCGGTAGTTTCGAAAAGATGAAAAAAAACATCATCACCGAAATTTCTGCCATCCTCTCCTTCTCTGCCATCCAAAACAACGATAAAACAGGTGTGATTTTCTTTTCCGACACCATCGAAAAATTTATTCCCCCCAAAAAAGGGAAAAGCCATATTTTGCGCATTATCCGTGAATTGATTGACTTTCAACCCCAAAACAAAGGGACTGATATTACAGGAGCGGTCCGATACCTGACCAATGCCATCAAAAAACGGTGCACGGCTTTTGTCATTTCCGACTTTATGGATGAAAACCCCGATTTGCAGCTTGCCCTGTCCATTGCCAACAACAAGCACGACATGGTGGCCCTCAAAATATATGATGAGCGGGAAACGCAGCTTCCCCCCATTGGTATGTTACAACTCAAAGATGCGGAAACCGGGGCATCGGTATGGGTGGACAGCAGTTCGCGAAAAACCCGGAAAGTTTATGCCGACTGGTGGCAACAACACACCCAAAGGGTTAATTTCATGTTTAAAAAATGTGGAATCGATAATGCCTGGATCAACACCAGTGAGGATTACGTAAAATCATTGATGACCCTTTTCAGAAAAAGGGCACTTAAACAATAGAAAGAATGAGGCACTGGAATAAAATAATCGTCATCGTTTTTGTACTGTCGTCCATAGCAGTTATCGCCAGTGGTCAGCGGATAAAAGCCACTGCCCGGATCGACTCCTCCCGGATTCTGCTTGGCGACCAGGTGAAACTTTTTATGGAGATCGATCATCCCAAAGGTGTTCAGGTCCGGTTTCCGGAAGTGCCCGACACCATTCTCGGAAAAATTGAGGTGCTTGATCATTCCGGGATAGACACCTTTGAAACCGATGACGAGGCGTTTCAAAAACAGATTCAGTCATGGCTCATAACCAGCTTCGACAGCGGGACGTATCGCATCCCCCCATACTGGTTCAAGCTGAACCTCGACGGCAGAATGGATTCGGTGCCCACAAACGGTGTAACACTTCAGGTACATAGCATGCCCATCGATACCACCCGTGGTCCCACCGACATTAAAATGCCTTACGGGG
>JAGYMR010000372.1 GCA_018400515.1 Tangfeifania sp. | reverse complement strand
AATTATATTCGAATGAAACATTCATGACAAAGAACTTTGACACACAGGAAATTGATTATTTTTAATTTCTCCTTTGCGTCTTTGCGCCTTTGCGTGAAAAAAAAATAAACAGATGAAACGAACATGGGCGAAACAATGGTTTGCAGGTTTGTTTTTTGCATTGCTGGCAATGTCCTTATTTACCAATGCCCAGCAAATCATCATCGACAAGCCGGTAAAAGCAGGGGACTTAACCCTGTTCCCCTGCATGGAAGACGAAAACAGCTACTACTACTTGCCGGACAAACTACGGCTTGCTACCAGGGACGACGGGAAACCTCAGTTTTCCTTTCTCCGGTATGTTCAAAACATACGCTCCGGCCCGGATGAAGAAGCCCGGGAAGGGACAGGAGGCGGCATTGTACATGCCGTCGTCGAATTATCCGTCACCCCGGAGCAAATTGCTGAAGCAAGAAATGCTTTGAGAAGCACCCATGCTGACGGGGTCATCAAAGGCCCGGTTATCTACAGCGGCGGAACCATGACCATTGTTTCTTCCTTTACTAATACCGAGGGAGATCTGACAAAACAGGTGGTCGGCATTGGAAGGGCACCCCTGATTGACGGGCAGAAAGCAGCCGTTTCAATGGAACTGACGAAAAAGGGAGCAAAAATATTATGGGAATCCTTCCAAACCCCTACCCCCGATATGAGTTTCTCGCTCGAAATGGAGCTGGAAGGGTACCGGGCTCCCAAAAAAGCCATTATTGAAGCCGATTTTGAGAAAATTTACAGCCATCATGGATTTCAGTTCGGCGCCAGCGGAAATTACAATAACATTGTTTTTGGCGGCGAAATCGACCTGGCTTTTGATGAGCTAAGAAACGACGGTGCAATAAAGATAACAAACATGGGCGCCGACGAAGATATGGAGAAGCTTATTGAAACTGCCTATAATAAGCTTACAACAATGATGTTTCAACCCATCGGGGGAACAGGAAACCCGATCATCAAAAATATTACAAACAGCATATCAGGCAAGAAAAGTCCCATGGACCGGGCGACAGAATTGTACAAACAGAACAAAAAATCCTCAGCGGGTAAAAAAACATCTTCGCTCTGGAATTATCCGTCTTTGAAGGATCCTGTTCTGCTGGCATACAATGGTAAAAATGACCTTTCCCTTGGCGGATATTTAAGGAGTTCCTTCGGGAAAACAAGTCAGGAGGACTGGGTCCCAATGGGAATTAAAGCATCCTACCGGGATTTTGTTCAGTTACACAACAACCTTCCGGGAGACCTGAAAGAACTTTACCTGCAACGGTTGAATAATGATGAATATGCCAGTGCATCCAATTTAGTAGACACCGAAAAAAGGCTTTCGAAGGAACCAAAAGCAGTGGCCTATTATCAGCAGTATTTGCTCTCAGAGACGGAAAAAGAGCAGTACAGTACGATCATCGATGGTTCACAGCCCCCTTCGTCCGAATACATCATGCTTATTGAAAACCGGATCCAAAACCTGATCAACACCCAGACTTTTTTAAATCAATCCCAGAGAGATTACATTCTTTCAACGTTTGAGCCCGATGCTTCTAAAGGCTGGGGCGCAGCCCAGGCGCTAACCTACGCGGCATGGGTGGTGAAAAACGGGAATCCCTACTCCCCCCAAAACGAAAGAAGCCGGGAGATTTTTAATGAACTGATGGAACTGGGGAAAAAAACGGATGCCCTGTCCGGAATGGGAGAAGTAACTGAAATCCTTGACGAGAAGCAAATGGAAGAAATGCAAAAAGACAACTCCGGTGAACCGGAGGGGGAAGAAAAGGCAGAAAAAGACCAATCAGAAAAAGAAAATAAGGAAGCGGCAACGGGTAAAGCAGACCCGGACGCTAAGAAACAGGAAACAGATACTGCAGACAAAACAACCGATAAATCAAAGGAAAAAACAGCCGCTGCTGCCTCCGGGAAAAAGAAATCAGAAAAACCGAAATCAGACCAGTCAAAAAAGAAATCCGATTCAAAAGATAAAAAAGAAACCAAAAAAAAGAAAGAAAAAACGGACTTCAAACTGGCTGTAATGGCTTCCTATCAGTTTAAAGAAATAAAGCAACGGGGAAAATTTAAAATCAACCTGAATAAATACACCGCAGATAAAATTGTCCTCCGGTTTGATGAAAATATCGGGAAAATAAACTGCAGCGAATGTTTTCACCAGGTTAACCTGGACGATCCCCTCTTTAAGCAACGGGAAATTGTTACCATGGTCGATGGGTTTAATTTCGACGATTTCGGGAAGTACATCAACTTTGTCAGCGTAAAAATGAAAAAAAACCACCAAAACGGGGATATTA
>JAGYMR010000371.1 GCA_018400515.1 Tangfeifania sp. | reverse complement strand
AACTGGGAGGCATGGCAAAAGCCATCGAAACCGGTGTACCCAAAATGCGTATCGAAGAAGCCGCTGCCCGGGCACAGGGAAAAATCGACAGCGGGGCCCAGACCATCGTGGGACTGAACAAATACCGGCTGGAGAAAGAAGATCCGATCGATATCCTGGATATCGACAATACAGCGGTACGGCAGTCACAGATCGAAAGGTTGAAAAAACTGCGTGCCGAACGAAATGAGAATGAAGTACTGGCCGCTTTGGATGCGATTACCCGGGCAGCAGAGACAGGAAAAGGCAACCTCCTGGAACTCGCCATCGAGGCGGCCAAAAACCGGGCATCCCTCGGGGAGATCTCATATGCCTGTGAAAAAGTGGTTGGAAGATATAAAGCAGTAATCAGAACAATTGAAGGCGTGTATAAATCAGAAGCAAAAAACAAATCAGAATTTCAGGAAGCGCAGGAGCTGGTTCAAAAATTTGCCGAAATGGAAGGCCGCCAGCCGCGCATCATGATCGCAAAAATGGGACAGGACGGTCACGACCGCGGTGCCAAAGTAGTTGCGACAGGTTATGCCGACATTGGATTCGACGTAGATGTAGGCCCGCTGTTCCAGACTCCGGAAGAAGCTGCCAGACAAGCCGTCGAAAACGACGTCCACGTATTGGGCGTTTCTTCTCTTGCCGCCGGTCATAAAACACTGGTGCCGGCAGTGATTGAAGAACTGAAAAAACTGGGCCGCGACGATATCATGGTTATTGTAGGCGGAGTGATTCCCTCACAGGACTATAAATACCTGTATGATGCCGGCGCCGTAGCAATTTTCGGTCCGGGGACCAGCGTGGCTGCCGCCGGGAAAAAGATTCTTGAGATCCTGATTGAAGCATACAAAGAAAATTAAGAGAGCAGCGGTTTCCAAACCAATCAAAATAAACGTTTTCCAAACCGCTTAAGCGCAGATCGAAATTCGTCACTCGGCACAAAACCGGAGGTGCGCATATTCACCTCCGGTTAAAATCTTACCGGGCTCTTTGAAAGGGCCTTTCAATATCGTAATCGGGATTCAGAGAGCAGGTATCCTCTCCCATCTCAAGGATCCACCGGTACAACTTCGATTTCATCTCTGAAACCTTACTGGGAAATTTCCGGGACAGGTCATTGGTTTCTCCCGGATCTTCTGCCAGATTATACAATTCAACCCGTCCTTCGGGAATGTAATTAAAATTATTCTCCTTTTCAATGTAATCACCAAAAAACCAGATAAGCTTAAAATCACCCTCGCGGATGATAGCAGCAGGGGAAGCCCCCCACTGTGGGTCATACAGGGGCATGTACCAGTAAAGCGCTTCCCTTTCGAGGTCCGGCCGGCCTTCCAGTAAAGGTCTGATACTTACCCCATCCAAGACATGCTTCCGGGGTTTTTTCCCTCCGGCAAAATCAAGCAGGGTGGGATAAAAATCGACTACATGCACCGGATCGTGAATAACAGACGGACTGATTTGTCCCGGCCAGGATACAATCAGCGGTACCCGAATGCCTCCTTCGTAAGGAGAACCCTTACCATGACGAAGTGGAGCCTGTTCAAATTCCTTGTCAACCCCGCCGTTATCGGAATAAAAAATAACCAGGGTTTTTTCATCCAGTTCCAATTCCTTCAAAGCCCGGGTCAGCTTTCCCACAGCGTTATCGAAATGATTGATCGCCGCCAGATAGGTGGCGTTGTTTTGACCCTTTTCCGGAAAACCCTGATCAAGGTATTTCTGAACCAGCGAATCGGGAGCCAGCACCGGCCCGTGAATGGTATGGTGCGAAAGATAGATAAAAAAGGAAGTATCACGGTTCTGCTCCATGAATTGGATGGCCTCACCGGTCAGAAATTCAACTCCCTTATCGCCATAGCTTTGATATTCCGAAGGATCTGTTACCGGGTTGACGTAATCAAAACCATAATACTGCTTGCACGAATCCCACAGGTAGGTATAATAACCATCGTTCCCGTAGGTACTTAAATGCCATTTTCCTAAAATCGCTGTAGTATAACCATTGTCTTTTAACGCTTCGGCAAGCGTGTATGTTTCCCGGGGTAAATTCTCCAGGTATTCCGGTTCCTCCAGTCTGGCACCGGGGTAACCATATTCAGGAACAACATGCCACATCTTATTCCGGGCAGTATGCTGACCAGTCAGCAGTGAGGCCCTGGTTGGGGTACACTGGGGAGTTACATAAGCCTGAGTGAAAAGTGCCCCGTTTTCGGCGAGTGCATCGATATTCGGAGTTTCCATCAGAGGATTCCCCAGACAGCTCACTGAACTCCACCCCAGGTCATCTATAAAAATAAATAAAACATTGGGTTTTTCATCCGGG
>JAGYMR010000370.1 GCA_018400515.1 Tangfeifania sp. | reverse complement strand
CCTGTGGAACTCACGACCGAAGCGTGCGCGTTCAGCTACCGCGACAGCCTGTTCAAAAGAGAGCTAAAAAATCGTTTTGTCATCACTTCTGTGGTATTCAGACTGGATAAATTTCCACAGTTTAACCTGGAGTACGGACAACTGGAAGAAAAGGTAAAAACCTTTGGAGCGGTGAACCTGGACAACATCCGCAAGGCGGTCATTGACATCCGGACCGCCAGGCTGCCCGATGTGGAACAACTTGGCAACGCCGGCAGTTTTTTTAAAAATCCCGAAGTCGACGCTGAACTGGCAAAAAAAATTGCAGCCCAATACCCCGGCATGCCCGTATATCCCTTAGCCGTTGACAGCGTGAAGCTGGCAGCCGGTTGGCTCATCGAGCAGGCCGGACTCAAGGGTCGTCGCGAAGGTCATGTAGGCATGCACGACCAACAAGCGCTGGTCCTGGTAAATTACGGAAACGCCAGCGGGAAAGAGATCTATGATTTTTCAGAAAAGATCAGGCAGGCGGTTTTTGAAAAATTCCAAATCATGCTGGAAAGAGAGGTGAACTGCATCTGATACCCTTTTCAGGTGATCAGCCGGCGGGATTTTCCGGCCGGCTGATCACAAATCGATGACATTCCACCCGATCATTCAATCTCCCAGTCATCGGTCCGGAAAGACGACGCCGGCAGTCCCTCTGTATTGAACAACTCACCGGTTACAAAATCCTCAAAGGCATAACGCACAGCAACAGGTTCCCCGACCATGGGAGATGAGAGGGTAATCCCCTGTCCGGTTATCGTAGCATTGGCAGGATAAAACCGCTTGTTCTCACCGGCGATCACAAAATTCTTCAACTCCTCACCAAAGGTAGTCAGACCGTTTTGAGCATGGTCGAAAGTCAATTTTACCAGACTCCCTTCCACGTTCATCTCTTTCAGCACCGGACCGGAATATGCAAAACCTTTTTGTCCGTATGTATTGGCGAGTGCCAGATAAGCGAGCCGTTCACCTGCCACTTGTTTGTTGGCCGGATGGATGCAGTGTTCTTCCCCGGCATCCATGACACAAGCCATGCCGAAGTTTGGTATATCACCAGAGGCATTGAGCTGGGCCTCACGCAGGAAGGCAGAATTCAATCCGTTTCCGTACCCAAAAGGAGCTATCTGCACATAATAAAAAGGAAAATCTCCGATGTTCCATTCAGCCCGCCAGTTTTCAGCCAGTCCGGGCATCAGCTTTTCGTACCTTTCCGGTTCATGGCGGTTGGCCTCTCCCTGGTACCACAATCCGCCCCGGATGCCATAGCCAACCATCGGGGCAATCATGGCATTGAAAAGAACCGTCGGGGTCTGTTGTGAAAAATCATCGGGAGCAGGATCGGGCAGCTCCACCCAGGGAAAATCACTCAATCCGTTTTCACTCATCCACGGTTCGATGCGTGTTCCGCCCCAGCTGGAACAGATGAGGCCCACAGGAACATCCAGTGTTTCATTGATCATCTCCCCGAAAAAATAGGCCGCCGCGCTGAAGCGGGCCACATGCTCCGGCCGGCATTCCTGCCATTCGCCGGAAAAATCCTCCCGTCTTTCCAGACTTTTATCTCTCGCCACCGTAAACAACCGTATATTGTCGTTCTCCGAGGTGGCGATGGCTTTGTTGGCGCCCAGAACCGGCTGGTTCCGGTAACCACTCATGGTCATCTGCATGTTCGACTGTCCGGAGCAGACCCACACTTCACCGATGAGCACGTTTTCCAGAACCAGTTTTTGGCCGTCGGAAATGGTGATGGAGTATGGTCCTCCGGCAACGGGGGTATTCACAACAACTTTCCACCTGCCCTCACCGTCGGCCCGCGTGGAATAACTTTCCCGGTCCCAGGAGGTGGTCACTTTAACCGTTTTGTTTTCCGTGGCAGTGCCCCAGATGGCCGCACCGGTCTGTTGCTGCAGCACCATGTGGTCGCCAAAAACGGCCGGCAGCTGAATTTCCGCATGAATTTGTGCAGAAAAAAGAAAAGAGAGGGTGAAAATTAATACGTAAGCATTCTTTCTCATGATTTAATCTTTTTGTTAAAAATTCCACTATAATTTCGTAATTTTACATCAGTAATTGCCGGTTAAATACTACAGATTTTCCCCGCCCCGGACTTACGCCATTGATCCGGACTCCAAATATACCCACTGCTTCCGTCATTGCCAAACGAAAATCATTCATCCGGTGCCGGACATTGCCCCCGGCTCAGCGTGGGTTCTGTTGATATTATGACTTCCACACCCTATTTCCAGATTCTCCGTTCATTCAGCGCAGCCCGGTAACGGGCAGCATGGCGGTTATGCTCCGCCAGCGTTTTGGAAAAATGGTGGTATCC
>JAGYMR010000037.1 GCA_018400515.1 Tangfeifania sp. | reverse complement strand
CCGCGATAATGCCGGCCATCGGCATAATTCCGCCGGTTCATCAAAAGATCGTATTTTTCCAGCTGCGTTTCAGTCAACAGGCCACGCACCTCATCCCGGTGAGACTGCACCCTTTCCAGCATCTGGTCACGAATCTCCATCTTTTTTTCAAGATCAACAGCAGACCGTTGTTTCACCCGCAGTTCGGCCATGGCTTTCTGGTGGCTGATCTCCAGTTCAGTGATCTGCTCTTTCTGTCCCTCCGTCAGGTCCGGCAAAAAATTCACGCAATATCCCGGGCCATACCCGAAATTACCGTTTCCATATCCATACCCGGGGCAAGCCCCTCGTCCCCAGCCTTGTGCAAAAACAGTGGTTGTCCCGATCATCAAGGCCATTAGCATCCAAATCATTTTTCTTGTTCTCATAATTCATTAATATAAAATTAATTTTCGTATTTGTATATCCATCAAGTATAAATTTCTATCATCATTTTTTTACAGGGCCCATGGAACTCGCATGAAATTTTGTTCATCACCTTTTGTGATCTCCTGAACATGCTCGTTTCATCCTTTCTTTATTTCCGGATAGTGACCACATGAACGATTCTCCCTGCATATCTAGGAGAAACCCTCCTTGTTTCCACACCATCCGGTATTAGTGATTCCATCTGTTTCTTCTTCCATGCTGCGGAAGTTGTACATCCTCATCGTTCCGCAGCGCTGACATAAAAATCTGATTCAGTTTCTCCCGCTGTATTTCATTGCACTCTTCGCGCATAGCCAAATAATAGGCGATGGTCTCTTTTTTCAATTCACTGTGCAGGTTACCGATCTCCTCAGCAAGGGCCTGAAGTTTTTCCTGATCGGGATTCGTTTCACCAAGCGCCTCCACCATATCCATCCGTAAATACTCCAGTTCGTGGGTAATTCCCCAGGCTGTCCGGTTAAATTCCCGGTTCAGCTCCCGGAAGGCATTCATTTGGTCCGGTTGCAGATTTAACTGTTCCCTGAAAAAGCGGGTCCGGCGCTGAGCCGGAAGTTCAATCGCCTCCTGTTTGGCCTGCTCCAAACGTTTTTTATCCTGCTGCTTATGATAGAGAAATGAAATTCCCATCGAAAGGTTGGTTGCCACCAGGATAACAATGATCCAGAGGAGTATACGGTATTTATTTCGTGTAATCATCGTTTATTCCATTAAAAATGCTTCAATCGGTTCGGTTTCCATCTCATTCAGGTAGGGGATCACCTGTTCCTCCGGGTATGAAGCAACGGTCACCGGTTCAGGTGAAGGACGTCCAATGGAGATCCCTGCATAGATGCCCAAAAGAAGTAAAAAGGAGAAAAAAACGGGTTGTAAAACCCGTGCCCAGGCCGGGCGCTGTTCACCTTTTGGCGTTTCTGCTGCCTGTGCTTCCATCCGGGCTTTCAGGCGGGTATAAAAAAACGGATTTACCTCCGGCGAACGCTCTTCCTGTAAAATACCCAAAGTATTTTTCAGTTCCTCTGCAAAAGCAGCACAATCACCGCATCCAGCCAGATGATGCCTGACCTCCTCCATTTCATGCCCCGGCAGATCCCCTTCCAGGAAAAAAATTATCTTGTCGCGGTGTTTTTTACAGTTCATTTTATACTATTTTAACTATTGGACACAATTATTTACAAAACCTTTCGTTCAAAGGCAACCTTTTTTGTAACAATCATACAATTTTTTTTGCAGGTTCTTTTTGGCACGATGGATCAGTGATTCCACCGAAGCAACAGATACTTCCATCACTTCGGAAATTTTTTTATAGGACAACGCTTCATATTTATTCAGTGTAAAAGCCACCCGCTGATTTTTCGGTAATGCATCGATGGCTTCGTGGAGCATTCGTGCCCGCTGGCTGTTTTCCATTCCGGCATCGGGAAGATCATCCCGGGCAGTGACGGGTCCGGACGAACCCGGATGTTGGGTCCCCAGCACCTCCTCGACCGAATGAAGCCATTTTTTCCGTTTATTATCGCGGATAAAATTCAGGGAGCGGTTAACGGCGATCCGGTAGAGCCAGGTGGATATTTTTGCATCAGCCCTGAACTTATCCACCGAACGGAAAACCTCAATAAACACCTCCTGCGCAACATCCTCAGCATCTTCATTATTATGGAGCAATCCAAAACAGGTATTTACGACAAGTTCCCGGTATTTTTCAACCAGAAACCTGAAAGCATTCTCATCCTTCTCTTTTAATTTTTGTATGATTTCGGCCTCATTCATCCAAAATATAATCCAGAAATTTACGAATAAGACACCCTGTTAAAAAAAAACTTGCGGCCATGGCCCCTTTTTTTCCAGCTGGCGTTTCTCAGGCAATTTTTTAAAATGAATAAAAAACACATTGCTTCAATGGGAATAATGTGTAAACTTATTATTTTTAGATTCTGTAAAATTAAAAATCAAAAAGAACATTATGAAGAAAGCAATTATTCTTTTTTTCCTGGGGATTTACGGCCTTGCCGGAATGGCTCAGGAAGCCGACAAGATTTTGGGTATATGGTGGAATGAAGAGAAGACCTCGAAAATTAAAATTGAAAAGGCGGAAGGGAAATACATTGGCACCATTGTATTTATTGTTCCCGAAAATTATGAAAACGGGGAACCCCCCAAGGACGATGAAAACCCGGACAAATCTTTGCGGGACCGGTCCCTTCTGGGATTACAGATCTTAAAGGGGTTTGAATACAGCCCCAAAAAAGAGGAGTGGAAAAACGGGAAAATTTACGATCCGGACTCCGGGAACACTTATGATTGTTATGCCTGGCTCGAGAGCGACGACCTGTTGAAACTCAAAGGTTATGTTGGTGGCATCCGTTGGCTGGGCCGCAGCTCCGAGTGGTACCGTACGGAAATGTAACCACCGGAAAACCGGAACGGAACGTTTTGTTTCTAGGTGCCCAGATTCTCCACAAGCAGATCCTGTTTTGAGATTTCGACTGCTTTTTGCAGGGTTTTATCAATCTGGCGGATGATGGGATAAAACCCCTCTTCCCCGATAATATTCCGGGCAATGTAAGCCTTCAGTTGTATACGGATAATCTCTCCGGACAGGTCTATTCCCCGGGCATCTTTGGGAACTCCTTTCTCCTCCGCATAGGCGACGAACTGCTCCAGCAGGGGTTGTTGGGCAAGGTGCTTTTCAAACTGCCGGGCTTCAGAAAATTCCGAGAGGGTCTCCCGATGGCTGTCGGCGTAAGCGTATGCAAATGTATAAATCAATCCCTTCCGGTTGATCCGATTTAAATAATCCGAATTCCCGGCTGTATCGAGCGGCACAAAGATATCGGGCATGATCCCGCCGCCCCCGTAGACCGTCCGTCCCGATTTGGTGGTATATTTCAGCGAATCATTGAAATGGATGCTGTCAGCCACCAGCTGTTCCATATGACTGAAACGGGCATAGAGATCATTAAAATACTCTTCGTTTCCCTCCTCATAGGATTTTTGGATACACCGCCCGCTGGGCGTATAAAAGCGGGCCACTGTCAGCCGCAAAGCCGATCCGTCCATCAGAGGTATTTGCTCCTGAACAAGGCCTTTGCCAAAAGACCGCCGGCCAATAACGATCCCCCGGTCGTTATCCTGCATGGCGCCGGCAAAGATTTCACTGGCCGAAGCCGAAAACTCATCAATTAAAACATATACCTCGATGTCGGAAAAGGTTTTCCTTCCCGAGGCATTATAGGTTTTCCGTGGCTGGTGGAGCCCCTCGGTATACAAAATGGGTTCTCCCTTTTCCAGGAATTCATCCACAATTTTCAGAACACTCGGCAGCGACCCGCCGGGATTTTGCCTCAGGTCGACCAGCACCTTGCCGGCCCCTGCATTTTGCAATTTATCCATCCCTTTCAAAAATTCGGAATAGGTTTGCTCCGAAAACCGGCTCACTTTAATAAACCCGGTTTCTGCATCGATCATGTAGGAAATATCCACGCTGTACAGCGGAATATCGTCACGGGTAATTTCAAATTCCAGTTCGTCTTCCTCTCCTTTCCGGATGATTCCCACGGTCACCCGGGTGTTTTTCTCCCCCCGCAACAGTTTGAGCACCGTCCGGTTTTGCACCCCGATACCGGCAATGATCGAATCATTGACCCGGACGATCCGGTCGCCGGGCAAAATCCCCACTTTGCTTGACGGCCCCCCCGAAATAACTTCGATCACCCGCACGGTATCTTCCTGGATGGAAAACTGCACCCCGATCCCCGAAAAATTTCCCTGCATCTCTTCCTGGACTTCCTGCATGTATTTGGCAGGAATATAAGCGGAATGGGGATCAAGATCATCCAGAATCTCGGGAATGGTATTTTCAATAATTTCATGGGTATTTACACTGTCCACATACCCCTGGTTGACCAACTCAATGATGGTGGAAAGTTTGTTGCTTTTGCCAAGGTAAGCCGGATTAAAAGATTGCCGGCTGTTCTCCTTCAGCATATTGCCGAGAAGGATTCCTGCGGTGATTGAAACGGCCACCAACAAGGGTATTATAATCTTTGTTCTCGTATTCATGGTTCAAAATTTTTTTGTGCCGGGGCAACCCCCCCCCGGGCCGGATCATCCGGGAAAACAGGGTTCCCGGAGCCGTTCTCATTTTACATCTTCCACTTTTTGAATATCCACCTGTTTAACCTCAATGGCTGCCCTTTTCAAAAGGTTAACACCATCTTCCACGCGGTAGCTTTCGGTAAAAACCACCCGCTTAATCCCTGCCTGAATGATCAGTTTTGCACATTCAATGCACGGGGAAGAGGTCACATAAAGGGTTGCCCCTTCACTGCTGTTCCCGGATTTGGCCACTTTGGTAATGGCATTGGCCTCCGCATGCAAAACATAAGGCTTGGTATGGTTGTCTGCATCCTCGCAGATATTCTCAAACCCTGAGGGAGTTCCGTTATACCCGTCAGAAATGATCATTTTCTCCTTCACCAGCAATGCCCCCACCTGCCGGCGCTTACAGTAGGAGTTTTCCGCCCATGTAGCCGCCATCCGGAGGTAACGCTGGTCGAGTAAATGTTGCTTCTCTTCGTTTGTCACGCAATAAAAATATTATTAATTATTCACCCAAAAAACAGTTCAGAGCGACTGAAATTAAAAAAAATATCCGTTTCAAGGTTCCCTGAAAACAGGTACATCTTCTTCAGAACGAATTACAAATGTAATACTCATTTCAGGAAATTGATCCATTTGAGAAAATATTTCCGGTGAAGGAGGATCCGAAAAACAAATTTTTCCAAATTCTGTGGTCACTGTTTTCATTCAGCGGTTGCCACGGGCGGCCCGTGGTGCCCTGCTTTTCCGGACCAGGGGCTGTCCGGCCAAAAAAAAGCCGCAAAAAGCGGCTTTACTGAAAATATCCTGATTCAATTCTTTATCAACAGCCAGACATCGGAATATTTGGGGTGTACTCGCCGGATCTGGGCAACGCGGGCACGTGCTTCGGCCTCGTTTTGGTAGGAATTGACACAGACACGGTAATAGCCGGTCTCGCTATGCAGAATAATGGGAGTAAACCCTTCGCGGAGCAGATCTTCCCGGAAATTTTTCGCATTATCCAGGTAACTGAATGAGCCCAGAATGACAAAGAAAGTATTGCTTTCATTCGCGGCTTTATCCTCATCACTGGTAAAACTTACCTGCTCTTTTCTTACCGCCACCGGCTTTTGTTCGGTCTTTTCCTCCGGCATATCCACGGGCTCCTCCCTGACTTTTTCTTCCGGGGCCTGCTCCTCCTTGGTTTCGGTTTCTGGAACCGTAAATACCTTTTGTTCTTTGGCCGGGTCGGAGGTGTATTGCGACTGTGGCAACTGCTTTTTCGATTTACACCCCGCCAAAGCCAGGGTTCCTATGATGATCATTAACAAAATCCGGTTCATACAAATGAGTTTTCTATTTTTATGACAAAGATAAGTAAAACCTTTGCTTCTTTTCCTGAAAGATTGCCCAACTTTTTCACAGTGGACTGTTTGCAACTGCATTATTCTGAAGTTTTCACTTTCCGGAGATATGACAACCTTTGAACAATTTTAAGGGAAATGCCGAACGATTTAGCCTTTAGAACGTAAAAACAGACAGATTATTTTTCCTGAAAAATCATGGTTTATGAGTTTAATGAAAACATCGGGCAAAAAAGCAGAAAACAGGGAACCCGCATTTGCCGGCCAGTTTTATCCGGCATCAAAAGCGGCATTGATTCGTCAGTTGGAAGAACTTTTTGAAGGGGCTGCAAAAAATGAAGGCCTCCCAAAGCCCCGGGCGCTCATTTCACCCCATGCCGGATATATTTTCAGCGGTCATGTAGCAGCCTCGGCCATCAACCAAATACCTGACGGGGCTTCCTACAAGAGAGTTTTTGTTCTGGCCCCCAGCCACCAATTTCATTTCAACGGTGCTTCGGCTTACGAAAGCGGCAATTACTCAACCCCACTGGGAGAGATCGAAGTAGATACCGAAACCTCCGCACTGCTGAACAAACGTTCGCCCGTTTTTCATCAAAACCGGCAGGCCCACTTGCCGGAGCACAGCCTCGAAGTCCAGCTTCCATTTCTTCAATACAAACTGAAAGATTCATTCCGGCTGGTTCCCATCATTACAGGAAGCAATACCGCCGCGGACTGCCGGGAAATTGCCCGGGCCCTGGATCCCTGGTTTACTCCCGACAACCTGTTTGTAGTCAGTACAGATTTTTCCCATTATCCCTCCTATAACGACGCCATTGAAAATGACATGGATACCGCAAATGCCATTTGCTCCAACCAACCAGCAGAGCTTCTTCGCATTCTGAAGGAAAATGAAAAGAAAAGGATCAACCACCTGGCCACCTCGCTGTGTGGATGGACCTCTGTGCTACCTTTGCTTTATCTTACGGAAAATAAAAAAGTCATTTACAAAAAAATCGACTACAAAAATTCGGGCGATGTTGCCCCTTACGGTGATAAAGAGCGTGTTGTCGGCTACTGGGCCCTGACGGTGGCGGACCAGGACGAACCGTTTTCTTTATCCGAAGAGGAAAAGCGGGAGTTGTTAGAAAAAGCCCGGAAATCCATTACCCGGTATTTGGAAACCGGGAAACAGGGGCCTCCCGATCCTGTTGAAAACAAAGGAATACTGGAAGAATCTGCAGGCGCCTTTGTGAGCATTTATGTGAAAGGTGAGCTTCGGGGGTGCATTGGCAATTTTGCCCGGGAAGAGACACTGAATGACCTTGTTCAGCGGATGGCCGTTATGGCCACTGTTGACCGGCGGTTTGAAAACCTCCATGCCGATGAACTTGATCAAATGGAACTGGAAATTTCCGTGCTGTCCCCCCTGAAGAAAATTCAATCCACCGATGAGATCGAACTGGGCAAACATGGCATTTACATAAAAAAAGGAATCCGTTCGGGCACCTTTTTACCGCAAGTGGCTAAGAAAACCGGGTGGAGCAAGCAGGAATTCCTGGGGCATTGCGCCCGCGACAAAGCCGGGCTGGGGTGGGAAGGATGGAGGGACGCTGAACTATTTACTTACGAAGCCTGTATTTTCAGGGGTTAGGCGGGTGCGGTGTTTCACTGAAAAACTTCCTGAAGCACCTTTAATGATTTGATCGTTCCAAGGCCTTCAAAGTGCAACTGATAATACTCCACCATCATCATGGTAAGATAAGTCCGCAGCTCCCCGGAGATCTTCCAGGAAGCGACATCCCGGATGCTCATGTTTGCCAGCACGCATAAGGCATCTGTTGTCGTTTTTTTTGCAAAAAACGGATGCGGGGGTTCAAAAGGCACCACCGCCCCCTTTTGCATATCAAACCATCCTTCAAAACCTGTTTTCCGGACATTGGGAAGGAATCCGAGGTATTCGGTTAACCGAAACAGGAACCAGAGATGAAAATTGGCCGCATTTCCCTCCATCAAATCGAAATACAGGAATGCATTCTCAAGGAAATGGAACAATGGAGGAGAACTTTCCTGCTCCCGCAGGGTTTTTGACAGCATCTCCGCAATGAAAAGCGCCTGAGTCGATTTGGAAATTTCGAAGGGGATGTTCTGATAAACGGGGACATTTTTTATCTCTTTGAGCCGTTGAATTTCGCGGGTCATTTTTTGATAACCCACCAAATCGACCAAAAAAAGCGGCTGGAGCAGACCGGCTTTATTCTTCGACTTTTTTCCCCTGACCGCATTCATCATGTAAGCCTGCCTGCCGAAGTCCTTCGTATAAATATTCACGATCACACTTCCTTCGCCGTACTTCACAAAATTCAAAACAATTCCCCGGGTACTGATCAACATTTCTTGTCCTGATTAAAAGCGGTCATCAATGGATAAACAACAATTTTTCAATATGGGTTTTCTCCCCGTTCTCGCCGGTACAAAAAACCAGATAAACCCCGGTTTTCACCCGGTTCCCATTCAGGTTTTTCCCATCCCAGAGGGCCTGACCGCCCAGCGAAGTGGTTTGATAAACAAGGTTTCCGCTGATATCGGTAATCTTCACATCGGTATTTTCAATCAGTCCTGTAATGGTAACGGGCCCTTCATAATCTTCCCGGACAGGATTGGGAAACACATAAACATCCTGATAGGAACCCTTTCCCCCTATGGCCTCCCCCTGGTAGGAGACCAGGCCCTGACTGGTCCCGATGAATACCTCGCCCGAATTTTTTTCGATGGCAATATCGGTAATCTGGTCCGACAGGAGGGGGCTGTTATCGCGGGTAAAATGGTTTATCTCCGCATCCCCGTACTCAGAAACGAGGTACACCCCGGAACCACGGGTTCCGATCCATTTCCGGTTGGCCCCGTCGACAGCGATGGCCGTAACAGTTTCGGTCCCCAGCAGGGGGTGATACAGTCCGTCTCCCAGGTCGAGGCTGGGCTGCATGGCATAGAAAGATTCTGTTTCCCAGATGCGGCCGGGATTCGAATAAACGGCCACTCCCTTTGAAGTTCCGATCCACACGGCGCCGTTCTGATCTTCCGCAATGCAATAAACATCGTTCATCCGGTTAAAAATTTCATTTTCCCCATTATTAAAATAGGAGGTGACGAGCAGCCGTTTTTTCCGGTTTCCGGAGGCATCGACCACATAGGCGTCGTGCCCGCGGGGTACCAGAATCCATTTATCATCGTTCCGGGTAATGAGCAGCTGTCCGATGGTCCGGTTGTTGGCCACCTCCGGGAGGGCAAATGACTCCCATTCCCCGTTGGGAGAAAGTTTCAGCAAATTCTTTTCGACCTCGGAGTTGGTGATCCATAAGTTCCCCTCCGAATCGAAGTCGAGCCCCCCAATCCGGGTGTAGGGCTCACCGGGTTGCTCAGGCAGTGCACTTTGGAGGATACTGTTCCGGTGGGTAAACCGGGAAACAAACTGTCCGTTTTTAAACTCAAGGAGCCCCCCGCCCCAACTGCCGGCGAAGATATGCCGGGGATCGGCCGGATCTGCCACAACCGTCAGTATGTCAAAGAAGCCTTCCATTTCAGTGAACTCCTCCTGTGAAAAGCAGGTCCATTGGCCCTGGCGGAACAATTGAAAGCGGGGCCGCTCAAAAATATTATTCCACGCATCGGTGTGGCCTCCGGGAGTGACCCACAAATCCCCCTCATTGGAATAAAGGGAATAGATCCGGTTATCCACCGGCCCCGCCGGATAGATCGATTCAGCGTTGGGGCCGGAGATCCGGACCAAACCGTATTCACGATCCGCAACCCAAATGATCCCGTCCCGGGTAACACCTGCACTGCGGGCCTCAATCCAAAAAACCGGCTCCTCCTCAAAGGGATAATTCCGCACCTTTCCAAGGACCGAATAATCCGGTCCGATCAGAAAAATAACCCCTCTTCCGGTAATAACGAGTGTTTCTCCGTTTAAAACGATATCACGGGCCTCTGTCAATTCGGACAGGAAGGGTTCCCATTCCGTCCCGTTAAAAAGAAAAAATGCATCCGGATCGCCGGATTCCGGGGAATAGGTGGCCAGCAGACGGTCGCCATGAACCACCAGATGACTGAATGTTCCGCCGGCATGCGGAATGTTTTCCACCCTGCTCCAGTTCCTGTAATCAAGCAGATTGGTATTTTCCCTATCTGCATACAGGATGCCGGCAGTGGTTGAAGCATAGACCGTGTTGCCAAAAACCGCCACATCGTTTACCTGCAGCATGCTTCCTTCGTCCCCGATAAAATAGGTGTCCTTGATCTCATTTTTAACCAGATTAAGCACCACAATCCCAAAGCCACACGAAAAATAGGCCTCATCTCCCGAAAAAGAGACATTATAAATATTTTTATCACCGGCAACCGGTTTTCTTTTGATATCGGCCAGATTCACCACGCGGTTATCATACACCAGGTCAATATTGCTGTTTTCATATGCCACCACGAGCACCTCATGGGCCGGGTTCCATGCAATGGTCCGGATGCCGGTATCGGAAAGGCCGTTGTTTCCTGTAAATTTTTGAATGCTGTTGTCGGACCAGTCAAAATAAAACAATCCCCCTTCGGTGGCGCAATAAACTTTTGAATCGGCAAACGCCACTTTCCGTGCACTGGCAAAAGAGAGGTAATCCTGCCAGCTTCCGTAACTGCGCTGCGCAGTTGTCTGTGAAAAAAAAAGAATGGAAACCAGTAAAAAAAATATTCTACGCATCGCCGGATAGCTTAAGAATGGGTTGTTTGTAAAAAATGCACCAGTTTTCGCACGGCTCTTCCACGGTGACTGATCGAATTTTTTTCCTCCAGATCCATGGCGGCAAATGTTTTTGAAAATCCTGCCGGCAAAAACACGGGATCGTAACCGAAACCTCCTGTTCCTTGTTTTTCCCGGGTAATTTCACCCTCCACCACTCCTTCAAACTGCCTCTCCTTTCCGTCAATCACCAATGAAATGACAGTTCTAAAACGGGCTTTCCGGTGATTTATTTTGGCCATTTGCTGCAGGACCTTATCCATGTTGGCCCCGGAATCTTTCTCCTCCCCGGCATACCTTGCGGAATATACACCGGGTTTTCCGTTCAGGGCATCGATTTCCAGACCCGTATCATCGGCAAAACAGGGGAACCCATATTTCTCAAAAACATGAAATGCTTTTTGCCGTGCATTCCCCTCCAGGGTGGGCTGGTCTTCGGGGATCTCTTCATTGCACCCGATGTCTCTTAGTCCCCTGAGCCGGAACTCCTCTCCCAGCAGGGCCTGCAATTCATGAAGTTTATGCGGATTGTTCGTTGCAAAAACCAGTTCCTTCATTATTCCAAATTTTGGGTAAAAATAATGAAACGCATATGAAAAGACGGACGGAACCAGGGAAAATAAAAAAGAATAACTTAGCGGTCACGGTTTCACTCACAGGTGCATGTCTCCAGACAATCAATGATCTGGCTCAGCACTTCATATTTTAAAAAGTAAAAGGTATTTTTGCCTTCCCGGCTGGAGCAAAGCACTCCTTTATCCCTTAAAATCCCCAGGTGATGCGAGGTGGTGGACTGCTCAATTCCCAGCAGTTCATGGATTTGGGTAACGGTTAACCGCTTCCCTCCTTCAAGGTGTTTAAGAATGGCAATCCGCATGGGATGTGCAATCGCCTTCAGCATATTGGCTGCCATTTCAAGCCGGGGTTCATCTAACTCCTTGATTTCTACCATTTTTAAAAATGTTTATAACAATGCAAATATATAAATATTTAAGGATAAAACGATTTTATTTTAAAATTAAGTTGCCGGGAAGCCGGGGAGCGGGAAAAAATTTCGGCAAACCATGAATTATTCAACGAATTTATTCTAAGTTCGTTGTTTATTTAAAAAAGGGGGTCATTCAATGACACGTTTAAATAAAATTAAATTGCCCATTGAACAGGAGCTCAGGGATTTTGAGCCCTATTTCAGGAATGCGCTGAAAAGCGATGTACCCCTTCTGGGCACCATTCTGCGTTTTTTATACCGCACCAAAGGCAAGCAGCTCCGGCCCATGTTTGTCTTTTTATCGGCCAAACTGCACGGGGAGACCAATAAATTTTCACAACTGGCCGCCTGCTCTGTTGAATTGCTCCATTCGGCCACCCTGGTGCACGATGACGTAGTAGACGAATCGTACGAACGCCGGGGGGCTTTTTCGATCAATGCGCTTTGGCAGAATAAGCTGGCTGTGCTGGTAGGGGATTACATCCTGGCCAAAGGGCTGCTCCTTCAGCTTGAACACAAAAAATACAATTTTCTTCACTTGATCTCAAAAGCCGTGCAGGACATGAGCGAAGGGGAAATTTTGCAGGTAAAGAAAAGCCGAAAACTCGATATCGACGAGGCAACCTATTTTGAAATTATCCGGAAAAAAACAGCTTCACTCATTGCCACCAGCATGGCCCTGGGAGCTGCTTCTGTTACTGATGATGCCTCGATCCCGGAAAAGATGTACCACATCGGACAGGATGCCGGGATTGCCTTCCAGATAAAAGATGATATTTTTGATTATCAAAAAAAAGGGATCATCGGCAAACCCACCGGGAATGATATTAAAGACAAAAAGATCACCCTTCCGTTGCTTTACATGCTGAAAAATGCTGATTTGGGCGAAAGGAAACGCATCCTCCGGTTAATAAAAAGGAAAAACAAAAGTACGGCGATGGTTGAAGAGCTAATCCAACGGGTGTATGAAAGCGGAGGGGTGGCCTATGCAGAGGAGAAGATGGTTGAGTTTAAGAATAAAGCCATTGCCGGGCTGGAAACTTTCCCCGGGAGTGAAGCCCGGAGTTCGCTCGTGGAATTAATGAATTATCTTACCACCCGGAAAAAATAGGACGTTTTCAGGAGTCCTGTTCCCGGTTTACTCCCGCAACTTCTCATTTTGCCGGTGCCGCTCTTTATCCCGGATGGTTTTTTTTTCCAGGTTTTTCAGGAATGCTTCATTCAAATCCACACCGGTCTGATTGGCCAGGCAGATGAGCACCCACAAGACATCGGCCATTTCATCGGCCAGGTGGTATTTCTCATCTGCTTGTTTAAACGACTGGTCTCCGTATTTACGGGCAATAATCCTGGCCAGCTCCCCCACCTCTTCCGTAAGGACAGCCATATTGGTCAGTTCACTGAAATAGCGGACCCCAAACGTTTTTATCCACTGATCCACCTTTTGCTGGGCCTCTTGTAAAGTCATGTTTTGCTGCATGGCACTATAACTCCTTTTGTTTTGTATCAATAATGATGGTCACCGGCCCGTCATTGACCAGCGATACCTCCATCATGGCTCCAAAGCGGCCGGTTTCCACCTTCTTTCCCAGCACTTCCCCGGTTTTTTGAACAAATTTTTCGTACATGGGAACGGCAAAATCCGGTTTGGATGCCCGGATGTAGGAAGGACGGTTCCCCTTCCGCGTATTGGCATGCAGGGTAAACTGGCTTACTACAATGATATCGCCGCCAACATCCTTAACCGAACGGTTCATAACACCCGCCGCATCATCAAAAATCCGAAGCCGGACAATTTTACTGGCCAGCCAGGTAATATCCGTTTCCGTATCAGAATCTTCAATGCCCAACAGAACAAGCAAACCCTGACCGATGGAAGAAAGCGTTTTTTCCCCGGCACTTACCGAAGCCCGGGACACTTTTTGTATGACAGCCCTCATTGAATCTTTTTTTGCGAATATATAAATAATCACACGTTTTCCGGCATTCAGCAGGTGTTTCCCTGAACCTCGGGACAAAAACGGACACCTTCATCCCAGACGCAGAAAGCCCATCACTTTTCTTCAGATCATTCTTTCCAAATACCGGATCAACTTTTTTTTTAGTTGGCTGTTTAGTATATTGGAAAAATTTTTAGACAAAAAAATAAAAACCAATGAAGATTTTGTTATTCATTACCATCTCCATGTTGTTATTGCCTGCCTGCGTTTCACAACGCGGCATCGACGATGAAATTGTTGTGCTTCACACCCGACCGGACCATATTGTCCGCGACCTGGAGATTGAATTTCACAAAGGCGAAGCTTTCAACCATCCCTCCTTTGCCATTTGGACGGAAGATCTGGAGGGCAATTACATTGAAACCCTTTATGTGACCAACTATGTAGCAAAAGGCATTTACGGCCATGGTGAAATTGCCCCCGGCAGGTGGAGTGATGAACCCGGGGAAGCCCGCCGGCCGGCCACCCTGCCTTACTGGGCGCATAAAAGGAACATCCAGGCTCCCGACGGCCTGTACATTCCTTCGCCCGAAACAGCAGTTCCGGACGCCCTCACTTCAGCCACGCCGGTGAAAAATTTTAAGCTGAAAACCGGGACCCGTTATTCCGGGAAACAAAAATTCAGGGTGCTGATGGAGATCAACCAGGCCTGGGATTCAAACGACTTCTGGACCAACAATAAATTCCCGGGGGATAATAATTATTTTGGCTCCCTGCAGCCGGCACTGGTATATGCGGTACGGATCGATCCGGAAGCCCCGGAAAGGGAATACCATTTGAATCCTATCGGGCACAGCCACCCGACAGGTAAAAACGGGAAACTCTTTACCGACCTGACAACGCTGAGTACGGCCAAACATATCGCACAAAAAATCATTGTGCGGCTCTCTCAAACCCCGTGAATTAATGTAAATGAACAAATTAAAAAAAATAATACCATTCCCGGCGCATACGCCAACCATAACAATCACCGGCGCTTGCAGGAACAGCCTGAAAAGCCGTTTAAAGGAATTCAACAAAAAACTGTAAAAAAGATTATCCGTTTATGAAAACAATACATTCAATAGTCCTGCTGATTTTTCTGCTGCCCCTCTCCCTTTTTGGACAAAAAGCGTCATTGAAAGGACGCGTGGTTGATGTCGCCAACAATGAACCACTTCCCTTTGTGAACGTGGTGGTTGCGGGCACGACCACAGGGACCATCACCGACATGGACGGAAATTTCCAGATCACTGGTCTGGAACCGGGTTTTGTAAGGGTGGAAGCCTCCTTTGTGGGGTATCAAAGGGCTGTTTCACCCGAAATCGAAGTAAGTGTGGCCAACACCAATTTTGTTGAGATCCGGATGGAGGAGCAGAAGGAACAAATCGAGGAGGTCACTGTCACAGCCTCCCCCTTCCGCAAACCTGTGGAAAGTCCCGTTTCTCTCCGGACCATCGGAATTGGAGAGATTGAAAAAAGTCCGGGAGCCAACCGGGATATTTCCAAAGTCATTCAATCTTTTCCCGGGGTGCAGTCGACACCCGCCTACCGGAACGATGTCATCATCCGCGGAGGTGGCCCGTCGGAAACCCGTTTTTACCTCGACGGGGTGGAAGTACCTTTCATCAACCATTTTTCCACCCAGGGCGCTTCCGGGGGACCGGTGGGGATCATCAATGCCGACTTTTTACGCGAGGTCAACTACTACTCGGGTGCATTTCCCTCCAGCCGGGGTAACGCGCTCAGCGGTGTGCTTGAATTTTTTCAGGTGGACGGGAACAATGATAAACTGAAATTCCAGGGAACCCTGGGAGCTTCCGAAGTGGCCGCAACACTCGATGGCCCCCTCGGGGAAAAAACGACCTTCATCTTCTCTGCCCGCCGTTCCTACCTGCAATTCTTATTCAGTGTGCTCGAACTGCCGTTCCTCCCCAACTTTACGGATACCCAGTTTAAGGTGCGTACCCGTTTTGATAAAAAGAACGAACTCACCTTTATCGGCCTGGGCGCCATCGATGTGTTTGATCTGAACCTGGGCATTGAAGACCCGGATGAACAGCAACGGTTCATCCTCAGCCAAATTCCGGTGAATGAACAGTGGAACTACACACTGGGAGCGGTTTACAAACATTTCAGGGAGAAAAGCTACCAGACACTGGTAGTGAGTCGAAGCCACCTGAACAACGGCGCTTACAAATATTTTGAAAACGACGACAGCTCGGAAGAGAATAAAATCCTGGATTACGATTCGCAGGAGATCGAAAACAAATTGCGGTTTGAAAACACCTCCCGCTTCAACGGATACAAGGTCAATTTCGGAGGGAACCTCGATTTGGTGACTTATAAAAACAGCACCGAACAGCAGCGTTTTTACAACGATGAAATTCTGAATATTGACTATAATACCGGATTAAACCTGGTGAAATGGGCTGTTTTTGCCCAGGCAAGTAAAAACTTTTTCAACGAACGGTTATCCCTTTCGCTGGGAATAAGGGCTGATGCCAACAATTATTCACAAAGCATGAACAACCTGTTCGAGCAGTTTTCTCCCCGGTTTTCAGCCTCTTACAATTTGACCCCGCGGTGGAGCCTCAATTTCAATACCGGCAGGTATTACCAGTTACCGCCTTACACCTCCCTGGGATTCAAGCAGGACGGTGTCTTGATAAACAAGGAAAACAATTTGAAATACATTTCAGTGAATCACCTCATCGGAGGGCTTGAGTTCCGGCCCCAAAAGACCGTTTTGTTCAACCTTGAAGGATTCTGGAAAGGATACGCCGATTACCCATTCTCCGTAAAAGACCGGATCAGCCTGGCCAACAAGGGAGCTGATTTTGGCGTTGTGGGCGATGAAGCGGTGGTTTCGGAATCTGAAGGCCGGGCGTACGGTGCTGAATTTCAAGCGCGGATCAATTCCCCCAACGGGTTTAATTTTAACATGTCTTACACCCTGGTGAGGAGTGAATTCCTGGATCCCTCGGGTGATTATGTTGCCACCAACTGGGATTCGAAACACCTGCTGAACCTTACGACCACAAAAGAGTTAAACAAAGGCTGGCGGGCCGGCATCCGGTGGCGGTTTGTAGGGGGACTCCCCTATACGCCCTACGACCTGG
>JAGYMR010000369.1 GCA_018400515.1 Tangfeifania sp. | reverse complement strand
AGTGGGGCAGGTTATCCTGCAAGCTGCCCGCACACGCACCAAAGGAAAAATCTTTATGGTAGACCCTCTGGAAAACCGGCTGGAAATTGCAGCCGGCCATTCAGAGAATGTAGTACCCATTAATCCGGAAAAGGAAAACCCTGTGGAGGTTATTCAATCCCATACCGGAGGAAACGGAGTAGACATTGCTTTTGAAGCGGTAGGACACGAACGCGAAATTGAAGGGGTTTATCCTCCTGTGCGCAGCGCTATTCAAAGCCTGAGAGGCGGAGGTAAAGTCTGTGTGCTTGGGCTTGGAGACGAGCCTTCTCCAGTGGTTTTCAAAGAGTTGATTTGGAAAGAAGGCCAGATAATAACCTCCCGTGTGAGTGACGGTGAGTTTACAGAAGTCATTGAGAACCTCAATACCGGGATATTAAAGCCCGAGGCTTTAATATCCCGTATTATGCCCGCTTCTCAGATTCAACAGGCTTTTGAGTTGCTTCAGAAGGAAAAACAGAACTACCTGAAGGTTTTGCTGGATTTCAGTTAATCCAGTCATTTTCATCGATTGTTTAAGATAATTCCTATGCCAGTAAAAGCTGATCCTTACATTCGAACGAAAGAAGATATCCGTACTCCTCCCAAAACATTAGCAGGTAAATTAAAATACCTTGGTCCGGGGTTTATCCTTTCTGCTTCGGTGGTAGGCTCAGGGGAACTGATTTCAACCACGACGCTTGGAGCCCGGGCTGGTTTTGTGACCTTGTGGGTCATTATCGTAAGTTGCATTGTAAAAGTGGCCATTCAGCTGGAGTTTGGAAAACAGGCCATTCGTACCGGAGAAACGGTGATGGCCTCGTTGAACAGGCTGGGCGGACCACGGTTTGGGAAAAATAATGGCAACTGGAGTCTTTGGACCTGGCTTTTTTTGTGGTTGTTTAAACCCCTTCAGCTTGGCGGAATCATAGGAGGTGTGGCCATTACCCTGCATATGGCATTGCCGTCGGTCAGCATCAACTGGTTTGCTATTATGATCGGAATCGTTGTTGCCACCATGGTTTTTAAAGGCTATTACTTTTTTATCGAGAAATTTTCGGTTGCGCTGATGCTGCTGTTTACCCTGTTTACCCTGGTGGCTGTTTTTATGCTTCAGCAAACCGGTTTTGCCTTTTCCGCGAGCGATGTGGGAGAAGGACTCCGGTTTCATTTGCCCCCTGCAGCAGTTGGCTTTGCCATTGCTGCTTTCGGCCTGACCGGAGTAGGTGGGGATGAAATTGTGGCTTACAATTACTGGTGCATCGAAAAAGGGTATGCCCGCTATACCGGGCCTTATGAAGATACCGATGAATGGAGGCAGCGTGCCAGGGGATGGATAAAAGTGATGAACCTCGATGCCATCCTTTCTATGGTTGTGTATACCCTTGTAACGGCAGCTTTTTATTTGCTGGGAGCGGCAGTGCTGTATAAAAGCGGCGATATCCCGAGGGGCTTTGAGATGATCGAATCCCTTTCAACGATGTATACCGGGGCTTATGGAGAGTGGGCCAAAGGTTTTTTCCTGTTTGGTTCTTTTGTGGTGTTGTTTTCAACCATGTTTTCGGCCCTGGCTGCCCGGACCCGGATTTTTGCCGACTTATTCGGACAACTGGGATGGATCGATTTCTTTAACCGGAAGCAGCGGAAAAATACCATAGCTGTTCTGGCCTGGGTTTTTCCGGGATTGTGGATTATCGCCCTGGTATGGGTAAAACTTCCCGTCTTAATGGTGACCATCGGTGGAATCATCACCTTTTTTATGTTGCTTATTATTGTTTATGCCGGACTTCATTTCAGATACCGGCAGAAACAGTTTGGTCTGGAATCTTCCCGTTTCTACGATTTTGCCCTTGGATTGAGCTGCCTGGTTATCTTCCTGGTTGGCGTATACGGAGTAGTTGCACTGTTTTAGTTCCCGGAAATCAACCCTTTTTTCAAAGTTGGTGTTTTTCTTCAATCCATTTGCTCACCTGCCGAAGGGTTTTTACGTCAATTTCCCTGAGCTTTCCCTCGTAATTGGGGCCCACATTAATTGAAAAAATATTTTCGTATTGAATTGCTCCCAGGTAATCCTGATAGAGTTTTTCCGCCGGATGACAAAGGGTATCGTGTTTGGGCAGGGAATAAAACCAGTCGGCACCACCTTCATGTTCGGGTAAAATGGGATAGGTAAATTCAGCCACCAGGTAGTTTTTATAGTTGGCTTCAGCTTCTACATTGTAGCGTGTGGCGGTTGTGTCTCCGATTAATCCGGGTGCTCCCCGTTCACGGATGTTCAGTCTGCCGGAGGGTTCTCCGTGATTGTAGCCTACAAAAGTATTGGGTTGAAACTGATGAACC
>JAGYMR010000368.1 GCA_018400515.1 Tangfeifania sp. | reverse complement strand
ATTCCGGAATTAAAAATGTATTTTTCTGCCCTCAAAAGAAGGTGTTGAAAATGATCATTAAAAAAGATTCATATGAAGGAAAACTCCCCGCAAAATTTTAACTCCAGCTGGCGAAAAACGGCATCGGCCATTTACCGGAAACCCCGCGATTCAAAAATTTACGGATCGGTGGACCTCGATGTCACCGAACTGGAAAAGTTCATTGCCCGGAAACGGAAAGAGGGAGTCAAAACCACCCTGACGCAACTGATGACCCTGATCATCGGACGAGCCTTTAAACAGGAGGTTCCCGAGATGAACACATACATTAACCGGGGGCGGGTAAAAAACCGCCCATCCGTCGATGGCATGGTGAGTGTTTTATTAAAAAACGGGGAAATGGGCTCCGTAAAAATAGAAAATACCGATCAACTGACTGTTGCCGGACTTTCCCGGACCATCACCCAAAAGATCCGGCAATCCCGGCAGGGAGATGAAAACAGCACGATGCAGTCGAAGCACAAGCTCTCCTCCGTTCCCTGGCCATTCAGGGCCTGGCTGTTTAATCTGTATAAATGGGTGACCATCGACATGGGGATGAAGCTCCCCGGACTGAACCTGTCATCGAACAGTTTTGGGTCGTACCTGGTCTCGGATATCGGTAGTTTGGGGCTGGATACCGGGTATGGGGCGCTGCTCCCTTCCGCCAATGTCTCGGTCGTCCTGATCATTGGAAAAGTACGGAAAAAACCGGTGGTCATCAACGATGAGATCGTGCCGCGAAAAGTTTTCACCCTCTCGGCAACGCTGGACCACCGGGTCGTGGACGGTTCCCATGGCGGAAGACTTTTCCGTTTCATCCGGCAACTGGTAAAAGATCCTTCCCCCCTGGAAGTGCAACCGGAACCATAAGTTTGCCCTACCCCAGGCAAAACCCTGAAAATAAAAAATTTTTTTGCCCCTACCCCAGCCTCAACGGATGCATAACCACTTCCGGGAAGCTCCTGATCAGCGGAAGCAGAAGCAGGGAGTCTTACAGTGCAACTTCCCCGCTCTGCCACTCCCCCGGATGGTGTCCTTCAGTGATCATTAATTTTTCCCATTCCGTTCCCGGATTTTCCGTGTACGAACACGAAAAACAAAAAAAAATCCGTAATTTTGTAGACACAAGATGAACAGGCTGATTTAAAACATTATAAAACAATCTATTATAGACACAAACAAACAAATACGGATCAAAGACATTGCGGAAAAAGCAAAAGTCTCCATCGGTACCGTCGACCGGGTATTGCACAACCGGGGGGAAGTGGCTGCAGAGACCAGAAAAAAGATTTTAAAGATCATTAAAGAGTTGAATTACCAACCCAACATTCTGGCGAGTACTCTGGCCTCGAAAAAACCGGCCCTTTTTGCCTCCCTCTTCCCGCAACCGCCCTCTCCGCAGGGTTATTGGAACAAGCCCGCCATCGGGATTGAAAAGCGGATCGCGGAACTCCAGCAGTACAGTGTCCGGCTGATCCCCTTTACGTTCAACCAGAACGACCCGGCTACCTTTGTAAAAGGAGCTGAAAACCTTATAAAGCTTCAACCCGACGGGATCATCCTGGCGCCTTTTTTCAAAAAAGAGGCCCTGCATTTTATCCGTCAGCTGAAAAAATCACGCATTCCGTTCGTTTTTATTGATTCGGAGATCAAAGGAGGCGGGCACCTGAGTTATATCGGGCAGGACTCCTATCAAAGCGGCAGGGTTTCCGGACAATTGCTCGATCTGATCCTGCCGGAAGGAAATGTCCTCGTGATCCATTTTGCCAAAGAGATGGATAACCAGAACCACCTGGTCCAGCGGGAAAAAGGTTTTTACAACTGGTTTTCAGAAAACAACAACAGCAGCCACCGGCTCTTCACAACCGAAGTGCCTGACACCACGGACGGTAAATGGATGAAAACCATCCGGGAAAGCATCCGCAAAAATGCCATACAGGGAATATTTGTAACCAACTCCCGGGTGTTTCATGTAGGCCGGCTGATTGAGAAATTTAACCTGAAGGGGATTAAGGTGATCGGTCATGACCTTATAAAAGAAAATGTGGGATACCTGAAAAAAGACGTGGTGCATTTTTTGATCTGCCAGCGGCCGGAGGAGCAGGGCTACAATGCCATTAACAAACTTTTCAGGCATGTGGTGCAAAAGCGGGAAATTGACAAAGAGAAATACACTTCGATCGATATCGTAACTAAAGAGAATGTAAGTTATTATAAAGAATTTAAATAGAAATGAAAACAATCAATTTCAATGATCTCGCGGAGAAGGTTTGCGTCATTACCGGCGGGGCCGGTGTATTGGGAACAGCGATGGTAAAAGCCATGGCTTCGGCAGGCATGAAAAT
>JAGYMR010000367.1 GCA_018400515.1 Tangfeifania sp. | reverse complement strand
GGAAGATTGAATTTACAAAAGAAATTAATAACAAATTAAAAACACAGAATCATGAAAAAGTTATCAATCATTATCGCAACCGTTTTTGTTTTCGGATTTTCAAATGCCGCTAAAGCGGTAGTAGATGTGGACGGTGAGACTGCCAGCCACAATGTTGAAGTGAACGTATCCCCTTTTGCCATTATTGACATTGAAACGACCGGAGGAAGTAACGACATTACCCTTGCAACCGATGTCAGTGGCCTGGAGGCAGGTGCGGAAGTTGATTTTAACTCCGTTTCCAACAGCGATCTGTGGCTGAACTACACGGCGGTAGCCGGACAGACAGGAGGGGGGAACGGAAACGGGAATGGAAATAGTTCCCCGCTCAACACACGCAAAGTGACGGTGGAAACGGATCAGGTCATTGCCGGACTGGATATTAAACTGCTGGTCGGCAACGATGCCGGCAACGGTGCCGGAACAAAGGGATCAGCCACCGGTAGTGCTGTGACGCTTTCCACCACGGCACAGGATATCATCACCGGCATTGGTACCGCCTATACAGGGGATGGTGCCAACAGCGGACACAACCTGACCTACTCGCTCGAGGCCAGCGATTACGAAGCCCTGGTATCCGCCTCCAATACCATTACCGTCACCTATACCATTACAGAAGAATAAAGAATAAACATTTCCAAAATAAACAGAGGCAGGTCCTAAGGGGCTTGCCTTTTTTAGGTCTTCAGACGTTCTTTTATTTCTTTTCAGCATTTTTGAAGTGAAAAATCAGCTTTTTTGCTCCTGTGTTTCAGCTCTTAGAATCAATCCAGATACCCGGGGATGTGGTATTTTTGAGCATGGGTTTGAGACAAGGCATCTTACTGGCCATATTGATATCATTAATTCCGGCGATCAGCTTCTCCCAAAGCGGGGAAGCGAAGCATGAAATAGATGTGCAGATCCCGGAAGTTGCTTTACTTGGACTGGTTTCCGAATCGGAAGCGGATGTCCCACTGGAAACAGATGTGCCTGAAGAGGCAGGAAATGCGGTGGATTTTTCCGTCGCTTCCGATGACCGGATCTGGATCAACTACTCCTCGATTGTTGCAGAAAAAGAGCACAGGCGGAAAGTGACAGCTAAGATTCAGGGTGAAATACCAGCAGGGTTAAGCATATACGCCGAAGCTTCTGAATATACCGGTGCCGGCGAGGGTGCTCTGGGGAAACCAGCCGGAAGCGTCGCTCTTTCTCACCGGCCCGCTGATGTTATTGTTGATATTGGCAGTTGTTTTACCGGCAAGGGACAAAACAACGGACATTATATTCAGTACAGCCTTCAAAGGGATCCGTCTTCCGGAAGTTATAACTCCTTGTCTCAGCTTCAAACTTCCATTCAGGTGGTTTATACACTGACCGATTACAATTAGTTTTTACTGCCCGTTGCTTTTCAAGGCAAAAAATTCTTTTTTTTAGTCATTCTTTGGGAAGGGAACCGCCTTAGATTTATAAAATATTTCCATTTTTTTTATGAAGGTTTTTTCCACCGGTTTTGCCGGTTCCGGCTTTGTTATAAATTTGCAGATAAAAAGGAGGAAACGGACCGGGGAAAATGATGATGCCGGGTGATGGTTTTTATTATGGAAGTACGGGGGATCTTTGCTTTTCCCATTTTTTTATTCGCTGCTTCATCAATAGAAATAAAATTTAAACAGATAAAAATGAATCAATTTATTGGCCTTTTTCATATGATTAAGTCGTTTATTTTAAAGGGATCCTATGGAACGCGCATGTATTTTTATCACTCCCCTGGGGGTAAATATTTTACCTGCTCGTTTCTTATGATTTTTTTGGGGTTGGTGACCTCCTCCCATGCCAACATTGTTGTTTTAAACGGTTTGACCCACGAAAATCAGGGGCAGCCCGGCGACATTTACCGCGGAACGATCCAGGTCCAGAATACCGGTAAGAAGAACAGGAGTGTCCGTGTTTACCCGCGGGATTACTGGTTCTCCTATTCCGGGGAGACGAAGCATGATCCGGGGGGGACCCTGCCTCGTTCAAATGCCGGCTGGGTCTCATACAATCCGGAACTGCTCGTCCTCGACTCAGGGGAAGTGGCAACCATTGATTTTGAGGTTACTATTCCGGACCGGGATACATTACGGGGAACTTACTGGAGCGTTCTTATGGTGGAGGGAGTGACCCCGCCGGATACGGCCCGGCCCGATCAGGGGGTGAAGATCAACACCGCTGTGCGCTATGCGGTTCAGATCATCACCAACATCGGAACCACCGGTACCAGCGATCTGCAATTTCTCGGGCTGGAGCTCGCACAGCAGAATAACGATAATGTGCTGTACGTGGCACTCGAAAATACCGGGGAACGTATTC
>JAGYMR010000366.1 GCA_018400515.1 Tangfeifania sp. | reverse complement strand
TGCAATCGTGCGGCATGGTAAAGTAAGGCCACACGATATAATCGTGCGGCAGCAAGGCCACACGATGCAATCGTGCGGCAGGGGTGATGCAATCGTGCGGCAGGGTGCGGCAAGATGTCTGCTTTTTCCATACTTCCACTATCTTTGCACAAAAAATAATCATGATCCGCTTTTTCGAAAATTATTCTTTAAAACAATACAACACGTTTGGGGTGAATGCCCGCGCCCGGTTCTTTTTTGAGTTTACGGAGCTGCAAGACCTGTCTGTTTTCCTGCATTCCAATAAAACATGGAAAGAAGCGCCTGTCCTTGTACTCGGGAAAGGCAGCAACCTGCTGTTTATAAACGATTTTGAAGGACTCGTATTATACCCGCAAATCCCGGGTATTTATATCCTGAATGAAAACCGGCAACATATTTGGGTGGAAGCCGGCGCCGGTGAAACGTGGGATGATTTTGTAAAATATGCGGTTGATCACCAGCTGGGGGGCATTGAGAACCTTTCACTCATACCCGGAACCGTTGGTGCCGCCCCTGTTCAAAACATCGGTGCTTACGGACAGGAAGTAAGCCATGTGATTGAAACTGTAAAAGGATACGACCTGCAGAAAAATGAACCCGTGGAATTGCCCGCTGAGGACTGCGCCTTTGGTTACCGCGACAGCCTTTTTAAAAAACAGATGAAGAACCGGTTTGTCATTACCTCCGTGGTGTTTAAACTGGAAAAATTTCCCGAATTTCAACGGGAATACAGCGGACTGGAAGAAAAAGTGAAATCCTTCGGGGAGGTGAACCTGCAAAATATCCGGAAAGCGATCATTGATATCCGCTCTTCCAAACTTCCCGATGTGGATGAATTGGGAAATGCGGGCAGCTTTTTCATGAATCCGGAACTGGACGCTGAAAAGGCTGAAAATATCCGGTCCGGTTTTCCGGACATTCCGTGTTATCCTTCCGGTGCAGGAAAGATCAAACTGGCGGCCGGCTGGCTCATCGAAAAAGCAGGATGGAAAGGCCGCCGCGCAGGCGATGTCGGAGTACACGAAAATCAGGCCCTCGTGCTGGTAAATTATGGCAACGCGACCGGAAAAGATATCTTTGATTTTTCTGAAAAAATAAAACAGTCGGTTTGGAAAAAGTTTGGATTGGAACTTCAGCGGGAGGTGAATATTATCTAAATCATACTTCGTGTCTGTTTGCAAGCCCTGTGAAAAAGGGCTTCGCATTTCACAAAAGAAAGCACCGCTTCGGAACGTAACCGGTGGAACACCTGGCTTAACAGACAGACTCTCTTATCTCCAGATTTTTCTTTTATTTAATGCCTCCCGGTACCTGGCGGCATTACGGTTATGCTGCAAAAGCGAAGTAGAAAAATTATGAAACCCTGAAAAATCCGGACGGGCGCACATGTATAGAAAATCGTGGTCTTCGTAATTCAGTACGGCCTCAATGGATCTGATTTCCGGAAAATTGATAGGTCCCGGCGGAAGGCCGGCATTTTTGTAAGTATTGTAAGGCGAATCAATTTCAAGGTATTCATTCAAAATCCGTTTTACCGAAAAATCGCCCAATGCAAACCGCACCGTCGGGTCAGCCTGCAGGGGAATTCCCCGGTTCAGCCGGTTCATGTAAACCCCGGCTACGCGCCGCAGCTCTTCCGGTTCCACTGTTTCCTCCTGAACGATGGATGCCAGAATGGTTACCTCCACCGGTGTTAAACCTATTTCATCTGCCCTTTCACTCCGTAAATCATTCCAGAAACGTTCATGCTCTGTTTTCATACGCCCGGCAAACTCTCCGGCGGTGGTGGTCCAGTAAAATTCATACGTGTTCGGAATGAACATGGCTTTAAACGTTTCAGGTGTAAATCCCCAATCCGTTATTCTGACCGTATCGGAAAACAATTCCAGTACAGAAAGCGAATCCGCCTGGATATAACCGCTCACCTTTCCGGCAAAATCTTCTTTAAAGCGGACATTGTTAAAAGTCACGTTAACAGGTTCCTGTATTCCTCCCCGCAAAATATTTACGACCTGGTTGGTATTCATATCCTTCTGAAACAAGTAACGGCCGGGTTTTACCATATCCGGATAATTCTTCTTTTTCGAAACCCACCGGAATGCTTTGTAATTGAGCAATACATCATGTGCCTTCAAAGTATCAACAACCTGGTCATAGCCTGCTCCCTCAGGTATAATGACAGCATGTTCTGTTTTAACATTCTCTTTAAATATATACATGTAGTGCCGGTAGGCCCAAACACCCACTACAATCAGGGCAATGGAGAAAAAAATAATAATAAATTTTCCCAGCCGCGGAAATAACATCAATTTGCTCTTCTTATCGATACGCATACTTCAGTTCCTTCAGCTTTA
>JAGYMR010000365.1 GCA_018400515.1 Tangfeifania sp. | reverse complement strand
ATGGATGTTAAATATCCCGATAATGAGATCCGTACTGAAAACTTAGTAAGTGGTGTCTACGTCATCAGTTTATTTACTGAGAACAACGAAAGAGCCAAAACACTGAGGTTGATTAAAAGGTAAAACCGAATTGATTGATTAAAAAGGGGAAGCTTTTAGCTTCCCTTTTTTATTTCCCTGAATCCGCTTCGGAATATTGCCTCGCCTGACCCAGCCCCCCTTTGAAAGCCATTGTTTTCAGATTTTGGGGGAGCTTTGGCTTAGGGGTTGAATTCCGGTGCGGACAATTTTGTTACTTTTGTACCAAACAAAAAGGGATGTTTTTATGGAACTATTAAATAAACATGTCAGTATTCGGAAATTTAAAAATACCCCGGTTGATCCCTCATTGCTTGACGGCATTCTTTATTCGGGTACCCGGGCTTCGACCACCGGAAATATGCAGGTATACAGCATTGTGGTTACGGCAGATGAGGAGGGAAAAAATGCCCTTGCACCACTCCATTTTAACCAGCCGGCTGCTGTTAATGCCCCGGTTTTGGTAACTTTTGTGGCCGACTTTCACCGGTTTACCCGTTGGTGTGAGATGAACCGGGCGGCTCCCGGCTACTCCAATTTTATCTCTTTTTTCACTGCGGCTATCGATGCGTTGCTGGTGGCTCAAAATGTCTGCATCGCTGCCGAAAATGAGGGATTGGGGATTGTCTACCTGGGGACCACCACCTACAATGCGAAGGAGATTATTGATGTGCTGAATCTTCCCCGGTTGACATTTCCGGTCACCACCGTTGCCCTTGGTTATCCGGATGAAAATCCCGGACTGACCGACCGCCTTCCCCTGGAGGGTATTGTACATAATGAAAAGTACCAGAATCCCACAGACAAACAAATCAACGAGTGGTATGCTTTTAAAGAGAACCTGGAATCTTCCCGGCAGTTTGTGAAAGAGAACAACAAAGAGACCCTTGCTCAGGTTTTTACCGATGTTCGTTACAAGAAAACGGATAATGAGCTTTTTTCGGAAAAGATGTTGCAAACATTAAAGGATCAGGGCTTCATGGATTAAATGCCGCCTCCGGATACCGGTGCGCTCAGATCCTGTCCCGCTTCTGTAACAGTTTTCTCAGGTAATACAGTACCGGGTTATTGTATTTCAGGTTTTTCCAGGGGCGGCTGGAGTGGGGAAGGTGGATAACCTCAACACCCTTGGCAAGGTAATTGGTAAATCCCCGTTTTTTTGCCATCCGGGAAATGGTGACGTCATACCAATCCTTTTTTTGTGAAAGTTCTCCGAAATCGAACGTTTTTAAGAACGGATGCGAAAGAAGGGTGCAGCAGAAACTGAGGCTGTGGGATGTATTGACGGTTTCGTCCGACTTTTGCCTGACAAAATTGTACGGGAAATTGTAATTTCCCTTGTTGTCGGTGGTGATGGCTCCGACCAGCCCGGGGGTATTGGCCGATTTCATGATGCTGAGCAGCTGCCGGAACGTATCCTTGCGAACAATAACGTCCGATTCAACGATGATTAGTGGTTTTTCTTTTTCCAGTGCCCACTGCTGGGCCTTTTCCAGTACCAGTTTGTAGTTGGGAGAGGGGGACCGGGTTAGGTCTTCGAGGTGAATCAGGGTAAAGGACCATTTCCTGGTGGCTTCGTTTAAAAGCTTTTTGGTTTCCGGCTTGCTGAAATCGTTGAAAACGTAATAATCAAAACGGCCTTCTGCCGAGCAGATGGCTTCAATGGTTTTTATCGTTGTTCCCGGTGAATCTTTCACCGGCGTTATTACAATGGCTTCACTCATGTCTGTCACTTCGTGGGTACAAAGTTATGGTGTGAAACGAAATATTCACTTTTTTTTTGAAAAAACATTAAATGATAGGTTAAAATTCTGTCCTTAATTATCTTTGCTGTGTGTATATTTAACGCCAAAATCGAGACTTATGAATGAATTAAATCAGCAGAAACAGGGTTTTTCCATCGGTTCCATACCGGAACCTCAGGATATTGAGAACGTGGTCTTTTCGCTCATGGTGAATCCCAACCTCTCGAGCATTAACTATTTTAATGACTTCAGTGAAATGCCTGTTTCACCTGAAGCGATCGGGGACGATAATGATGAGATCGGGTTGTTTGATATCGATTCCACGGGAGTCCGGATGGCCATGAGCACACATGCGTTCCATCATCACCTGGAAAACGATCCGCAAACAGCTACCGAAATACTTGTTTCCAGAGCCACGCGAAAAATGCTTTGTCTGGGGGTCAAACCCATTGCCATTAGCGCTTTTTTATACCACATCAACTATGCCGACCCGAATGGGCAAACGGTTGCTTCCGGGCAACTAAAGTAGCACTGTCCATGAAGTTACGGCAGGTTATAC
>JAGYMR010000364.1 GCA_018400515.1 Tangfeifania sp. | reverse complement strand
GATCAAGACGCTTCATTTTTAATTATGGGGGGTTCTATTGCTAATGTCACTATAAATTTGTAGTTTTCCAATGCAAATTTGGTGAGGTAGCGATGAAAAAGTGGATGAAACGGTGGATGGTTTCGTTAGGGCTTTTGATCTTGTTTTTTACAGCAAGCAAGGCACAGGTAGAGCCTATTTATACCCAGTACATGTTCAACATGCAACCAATCAATCCGGCCTATGCAGGCATGTGGGAAAAAATCGGGTTCTCTTCGCTCATCCGGAAACAATGGACGGGAATTAACCGCTCCCCCCTGACACAGATCATTTCATTTCACACCCCGCTCGAGAATGAACGGGTCGGGCTTGGGCTGAATGTTACCAGCGACCGGTATGGACTGGAGAATAAATTGGGGGTCTTTGGCGATTATGCTTATGAAATTTCCCTGACTCCGCAAACCCGCCTCCGGCTGGGATTAAAATTCGGGTTCCGCAATTATAAAAATCCCCTGACCCAGTATGAATTGTATCCCGACGGACAATATGACCATGCTTTTGGTGAGGATGTGGACCTGAAATTCCTTCCCAATTTCGGCCTGGGAGCATTTCTTTATGAAGAGAATTATTACCTTAGTTTATCGATCCCCAAGCTCATAAAGAATGACCTCCGGGCGAATCTGAACAATTATAATGTTCAGGCAGAAATTCAATCGGTCTATCTGTCGGGCGGATACATATTCCGGTTTATACGGCTGAATTACATGGTATTCAAACCCACCTTCATGATAACTGCCACCCGTGGATTGCCCCTGCAATACGATATCTCAGGCAATATTTTATTGCGTGAAAAATTGTGGCTGGGATTGATGCTTCGTTCGGGGAATGCCGTGAGTTTTGTTTCGCAGTGGATTATGGACAATAACCTGCGGCTGGGGTTTGCCATGGATATCACCTACAACGAGATATTTCCCTATCAGTACGGTACCTATGAAGTGACCCTTGGATTCGATGTGGATTTTTTCGGACGGAGCTATATCCGGGAAAAATATTTCTGATCAGCCTCCCTTACGGGCAAGCCTTTCCACTTCCCTGAATACGCGAAAAAAGTTGCCTCCCCAAATTTTCCGGATCTCCTCTTCTGTGTAGCCCCGGCGCAGCATTTCAGCGGTAATGTGGGGCAGTTCGCTCACATCCTGGCAGTCAGCCAGACCTCCGCCCCCGTCAAAGTCGCTGCCAATGCCCACGTAATCGATGCCTACGAGGTTTTTTACGTGGTCGATGTGATCTACCAGATCGGCCACCGTGGGGAGTTTTTTGGGATATTTTTCATCTGTTTCGCGCCAGCGCTTCCGGAATGCTGCTTTCTCCTCTTCGCTCATGGATTCATATTGGGTATTGTAGATCTCCCGCAGGACCTGCATCTTTTTGTAATGAACCGTGGTGGTATCCGGGTCTTTTACGTAATCATCGAGCAAACAGATTTGGATGACCCCGCCGCTTTTGGCAAGCGCTTTGATCATTTCATCGGTCATGTTGCGCGGGTGGTGCGCGATGGCGCGCACACCCGAATGTGAGGCGATCACGGGAGCCTGGCTTAAACGGATGACATCATAAAAAGATCTATCCGAAATGTGCGAAACATCGATCATCATTCCCAGCCGGTTCATCGCTTTTACCACTTTTTTCCCGAAGGGGCTCAGCCCGTTGTGTTCGGGACCCTCCGGATCGGTCGATGAGTCGCAGATGTCGTTATTGGAAGTGTGACAAAGGGTAATGTACCGCACTCCGCGGTTGTAAAACTCTTTGATCCGCCCCAGATCGGTGCCCAGGGGGAAACCGTTTTCCATGCCCATATAGATCGCCCGTTTCCCGGATGCTTCAAGGCGTAGCGCGTCATTCGCTGCCGTGGCCGGTGCAGCGATATTGCTGTATTGGTTGCATGCCTCATAAGTGGCATCAATCATTTGATGGGCCCTTTTGTAGGCCGCTTCCGTATTTTCCGGGGTCCTTTCCCGCTGTGCTGTGAATGCGGCAAAAAAAATGGCATCCAGTCCCCCTTCTTTCATCCGGATAAAATCAACCCTGCTGCGGGGGGGCTCGTTCCGCTCCCCGATATCAAAACCTTCGTTGAGCAAAGCCATGGGGGTGTCCACATGGGTATCGACCGTTAATATTCTTTCATGAATTTCCCGGGGGGTACTGCCGGGAACGCCGGCATTCAAATGGTTTGCCGCGATCAGAACTCCGGCGATAAATAGTAATCTGCGAACCGAAAAATGAAACATGATCTTTTTATTTGAAATATCGATCTGCAATGATAATAAAAAGGTTTGTTTTGCTTTTAAAGATCCATGAATTCTTTTGGACAGATAATTAAAAGAAGCTGCCCATTTTTTTCTGA
>JAGYMR010000363.1 GCA_018400515.1 Tangfeifania sp. | reverse complement strand
ATATAAGTTTTAGTAGTGCCACATTTCTCAGCCAATTGCTTTTGGGTCAGTCCGCTTTCTTTTCTAAGTTCTTGGATCATAACACCAAGTTTAAAAGCTTCAAATCCTTCTTCAAATTTCTCTCTTTCGGGTGTACCTCTTTTCCCATATTGTTGGTCGAGATGGTCATCGAAAGATGTTAAGTTTTTATTTTTTATGGTTTTTTTCATCGAAATACTGTTTTTTTAATTTCTCAGCTTTCTCTATTTCCTTTTTCGGGGTCTTTTGACTCTTTTTCTGAAATCCATTTATTAAAATCACCAGCTGACCTTTATCGAAGAAACTGAAAACCCTATAAATATTACTTCCGACCTCAACCCGAACCTCGAATAATCCAGTTGAATTCTCGATATGCCTGAAATACTTAACTGGAATTCTATCAACTGTTGAAATCAATTTTAAGGTCCAGTTAAATTTCTGTTTTACTTCATAATCAAGAGTGTTAAAGAAATTCAAGTAATAATTCTTGTAATAGAATATTTTCCTGAGATTATTATCACTCATCGTACAAAGTTAGCTAATTAGGTAACATTTTCCAAAATTTATTGCTGAATTTTTCTACGTGGTGGTGTCTCCCGGCATTATCACCAGTGCAAAATTGATGACAGCCGTAGAAATCGTATCAAACTAGAAAGTTTTGTGGCGATCGAAAAAAAAGGAACGGGGTGTCCGTTCCTTTTTTCAGATGGCTGGGTTTAAATAAAATCAGTCGTTCAGGGCATTGCTAATTTCCTGGTTGATCTTGCGGATCTCCTCCTCGATCAGTTTGACCACTTTCCGGTCGTAGGTCATCAGTCCGTTCACCTCCGATTCCACATCGGTGGTTTGGGTATAGACGGCTCCTGAATAACCATAGGGGATCAGTTCTTTCAGTTTTTCTGCCAGTTCAATGTAAGCATCAGTGGCTTCGCGGGGGGTTTTGTACTGGACATATCCCCAGTTGCGTCCGGTTTCCCAGAGATGGCCCTCGACGGCCAGGCCGATTCCGCCGTATTCGCCCAGCACATTGGTTCTTTTGGAATCGTAGAGTCCCATGACCGGTTCGGGATAATTGTGCATGTCGAGGATATCGCCCACGTCGAAATGGTTGCCTCCGCTGGCCGGGTTAACCAGCCGGGAGGGATCATAATCTTTGGTCCACTCAACAATTTCTTCGGTTTTAAACTGTCCCCATGATTCATTGAAGGGGACCCAGACCACCACACTGGGATTGGAGTAGGTGAGGTCCATGACCGCTTTCCACTCCTTGCGGAAGTTGGCTTCCGACTCCGCACTCCGCAGCGATTCCGGTCCATTAAAGTAGCTGCGCGGCTGCCATCCCGGGGAGCGGTCGCCGTTGGGCATGTCCTGCCAGACCAGGATCCCTTCACGATCGCAGTGGTAATACCACCGGGCCGGCTCCACTTTCACGTGTTTGCGGATCATGTTGAAACCGAAGTCTTTGGTTTTCTCGATATCGTACAGAAGCGCCTCGTCGGTCGGAGCGGTGTAGAGTCCGTCGGGCCACCATCCCTGGTCGAGGGGACCAAAATGGAAATAGTCCTTGTTGTTGAGTTGCATGCGGACCACCCCGTTTTCATCCCGGTGGAGGGAAATTTTCCGCATTCCGAAGTAGCTTTTCACCCGGTCGACGGCCTCCCCGTCGCGAAGGATCGAAACCTCCATGTCATAGAGGTAAGGGGATTCAGGACTCCAGAGTTTAGCATCCGGAACTGGCACCAGCACCTCCTGTCCGGCAGCAGCTTTCCCTTTACTGATGGTTTTGCCGTTTTCGATAACCCTGACCTCCACCAGGTCCGAAGGGGCTGCCCCCTCCACCGTGGTACGGACAGAAATGTTTTCTCCATCGATATTGGGAACGGTTTTCAGGTCGGAGATCCAGGCCTCTTCCACCGGTTCGATCCAGACCGTCTGCCAGATACCGGTAACGGGGGTGTACCAGATCCCCTTCGGATCGGTCACCTGCTTGCCCCTTGGCTGGTACCCGCGATCGGTGGGGTCCCAAACTTTGACGACCAGCTTTTGTTCATCGCCTTTATCTAAAAAGGGGGTAATGTTAAAGCTGAAAGGGGTGTAGCCCCCTTCGTGGCTTCCCACTTTGATGTCATTGACCCATACATCGGCTTTCCAGTCGACCGCACCAAAGTTGAGCAGTACATTTTTATTTTTCCAGTCTTTCGGGATGGAAAAGGTGCGCTCGTACCACAACGCTATATTTTCCCCGGCCCGTTTCTGGACCCCTGAAAGGCTTGATTCAATCGGGTAGGGGACCAGGATATCCCCGTCGAAAGCGGAAGGGTAACTGCTCCCTTTTTCCACCAGGGCATATTTAGGGCGGATAATCACCAG
>JAGYMR010000362.1 GCA_018400515.1 Tangfeifania sp. | reverse complement strand
CTGAAAAGGATTTTACCAACCAAAAAAAATAATTTTTCAATACGATAAAAAATCCGGATATTTGCTCAAACGTTTGTGTTGTTTTTATCTGATATACCAAAATCTAATTTTTAAGAATATCATGCTGAATACCTCTTTTCTTTCAAAAAATGAGATCAGTCATTCTCAGGTTCACAGGGCGTCCTGTCTCTTTTTTGCAAAACTGAAGCCTCTTGCATTAAGTTTTTTGTTGATACTGTTGCATCCCATTGTTTTAACAGCTCAGGAGACGGAAATCGTGAAAAGTTCCCTGGCTGTTACTGTGGATACGAAAACCATTCAAATGGGACAATCTGTGCAGGTTGATGCCGCTATAATACCTTCCGACGGTGAAAACCCCGGTGATTTTGTGTTCCTTCCTTTTGTAAATAAACGCAGGTGGGGGGCGCATGAATTCACGGATTCACTGGGACACGCCCGCTTTATGATTCCCCTGCCGAATGTTGGAAAGGCAGAAATTACTTTGATCGCGCTGCCCCGGAACAGGGATCTTTGGTACGGACTTGAGGATAAATCGCTGCTCCGGACAGGCACGGTGATGCCTGAAAAGGGGATTGTTTCCAATGAATTGCGTGTGGATGTGAACTGGCGCGACTTTCCGGAAAGAGATGAATCGGGTTCTGTCTTCGCCATGCAATACGAGCCCTGGTTTCACCCGGATTTTAGCTGGGGTTCCGCTCATGCAGTTCCGCTTATGGGGTTTTATGATTGCACGAACCCGGATGTTTTACGGCAACATGTACTCTGGCTTATGGATATGGGGATTGACTGCATGGTCATCGACTGGTCCAACCATATCTGGGGAGCTGAACACTGGAAAGACAGAAGCAAAGGTGCGGTTGGGATACTGCATATGACCGAGCTGTTGCTGGAAGTACTGGCCGACATGCGTGATGAAGGACTGCCTGTTCCCCGGGTGGCCCTGATGCCCGGATTGAGTAACGGGCCCCCTGCCACGATGACCGCTTTAAACGAGCAGTTTGAATGGATTTACCGCAATTATTTACGCAATGACCGCTTCAAGGGGTTGTGGCAGCTGTGGGACGGGAAACCGCTCATCATTGTTTTGGATACCGGAGCCATGGCGACCAAAGAAGCCCGTACTGCATCGGCTTTCCGCGTTCCCTTTTTTAAGCAGACACTTACCGGCAACGGTGCCACGGAGGAATCGCTGGATGCTTTCCGTCAGGAACAGGGCCCTGTGGATGACACGCATTTTACGGTCCGCTGGATGTCTTCCCAGAACCAGGTCACGGGCCATGATAAATTCGGATACTGGAGCTGGATGGACGGATCCCTGAAGCCTGTTGTGACGTACCGCGACGGAGAAGCAGAAGCGATTACCGTTGCAACGGCTTTTTTTGCCGAATATGGATGGAAGGCCCCTGAGGCCTACGGAAGAAAAAACGGATGGACCTACATGCAGTCTTTTCAGGAAGCATTGGAAAAGAGGCCTTCTTTTATCATGTTCCATCAGTTTCAGGAATATACCGGCCAAGCGGAGGGGCATGGCTACGGGCCTGATAACACTATTTACGTTGACAGTTACAGTGTTGAATTGAGCGATGATATTGAACCTGTATCGCTGACAGCCCCCGGTTACCGGGGTGATAATGGGGGATGGGGCTTCTTTTTTGTCAATATGACGCGGGCCATGATCGATATTTTTACAGGTGAAGCCGCTGATGCTACGCTCCTGACGGTTGCTCCCCCCGAAATATCGGCCGGCCAGGTGGCTTTTGAGTGGACTACCCTTGGTCCCGAACCTTCCGGCTATGTCGTTTATATTGATGGTAAACCTGTTGAGAAAAGCTGTAATAAAACAACGTATGCATACCCCCGGGAGAAGCTTTCTACCGGAGAACATACCGTAAAAGTTGTTGCCAAAGGAGTTTCCACGCCTTACAGGCTTTCAAAACAGCGGTTTGACCGGCGGTTAAAAGATGCGGCACCGGTGGAAGCAGCCGCCTCATTCACCATTGAATAGGGCCCCATTATTACCTCTTCCCGCTCAGAAGCAACAGTATATAGAGGTCGGGATCCAGATTTTTCCGGGCAATTTTAAGCCCTTTCGCCAGGTGTTTGTCAACCATCGTTATTTTTGTCAAAATAACGGAAATATGGCTAAAAACAAAAAAAGTTTAAGCGTAGCAAAAATCAAGTTTTTTTTCAAGATTTTTCAGAAAGGGAGGATGCCCCTTCCTGAGAATTCATTTTTTCTGATTTTGTGCGCAATGAATTTTTATATTGCAGGGGAGTCAGTCCTTTTTCTTTTTTGAAGATGACCGAAAAGATGCTTTGGCTGTTAAAACCACATAAGTAGCTTATCTCTCCAAAGCTTTCATTCCCCTTTTTAATAAGTTCAATGGATTTGTTGATGCGGTACCG
>JAGYMR010000361.1 GCA_018400515.1 Tangfeifania sp. | reverse complement strand
TGCTGACCGCCTCCCTTTTTAAACTGGATTTTGCCGACCTGCTGCTCAACAATGAACTGTATACTTTCAATGCCGCAGGCATCATCACAGGGGATCAAATTATCCTCGACGGACTTCCTGTTATGATCTTCACCGGCCTGATCACCCTGCTCCACCTGGTGGCTATCTTTCTTTACAAAAACCGGATCCGGCAAATCCGTGTAGTGGTGTTTACCATCATCCTGCTCATTGGGCTGTTTGGCCTGTTCTTTTACTTTATTTATGCGGGAATGCCCGGAGCCCGGGTGGTTTTTAACATCCCGATGGCCTTTCCCCTGATCGCCATCATCCTCGATTACCTGGCCATCCGCTCCATTGGTAAAGACGAGGCGCTGGTGCGGAGCCTGAACCGCATCCGGTAACAACCGGATGCTCTGCCGGAGAACGCCGGAATTGCCGGAATGAACAGGCCCCTTAATACCGGAGGGGACGATCTGCCGGAGCGAAATTGCAATCTGCTCCTTACAAAAAGGTCCGGCTGTAAATCCAGTCCGGCAAAAAGATCCGGACCGGCAGGAAGATCCAGCCAAGGAGATAAATCCGGACCGGCAGGTTTTTGGCCCATAACAAAAAATTTTAAACGATGAAAGCATTTATACTGGCTGCCGGTCTGGGAACCCGCCTCGGGGCGGAAACCCGGAACAAACCCAAAGCCCTGGTGGAGGTCGGGGGCAAACCCCTGCTGCAGCATGCCATTGAAAAGCTCCGCCGGGAGGGGATCGACGCGATCACCGTCAATGTGCACCACTTTGCCTCCATGGTGACCGCTTTTCTGCAAAAGCACGACTTCCGGATCCCGGTGCGCATCTCGGACGAAACCGGGCAGTTGCTCGATACCGGCGGCGGATTAAAAAAAGCAGCTTCTTTTTTGGCAGACAGTCGTCCGGTATTGGTCTACAACGTGGACATCCTCAGCAACATGGACGTGCAGCAACTGGCCGTTGATCACCGCCGGTCGGGCGCACTGGCCACCCTGGCCGTCCGGAAACGCCCCTCCAACCGGAACTTCCGGTTCACTGCTGAAAAAAGGCTGGCCGGATGGATCAACCGGAAAACGGGGGAAACCAAAATCGCCCTTCCCGGTGAGTTTGAAAAGGGAGACGAGATGGCCTTCAGCGGCATCCATGTGGTGAGTCCGGAAGCGTTTCGCTACTTTCCCGCGGCAGCGTGCTTTTCGCTGACCGACTGGTACCTCCGGCTGGCCAAAGACCATTTGATCAAAGGATATTACGACGACGCGTCGCTCTGGATGGACGTGGGGAACCCCGCCCGGCTGAAAAAGGCGCGGGAGGTTTCACAACTCCGCCCAGATCCGGGCGAGTGAATGGCCGGGCGCATTCAGCTCCAGGTCCAGAAAATACCCGAACGGGGTCTGGGCCGTTTCATAGCCTCCGTTCTGAAGCCGTTTCTCCGCCAGATCAAACAACTCCTTTGTAAACGCTACTGAAGCTTTCGACTCCGACAAATGGGCAAACGAGTGGAGGATTACTTTTTGGCAGTCGTTTTTCCGGGCGGTCCATTTCAGATGGTTGACCAGCTTCTTCTCCCGGCTCTTCAGATCCTTCTCCTCATCATCCGCCTCCACATGGATAAACGCCAGAATGGAATCGTGCCAGGTTGCCCCTCCGGTCACCTCCGGGGCGTCTTCAAGATTTTTCCGGGCAGGCGAATAACTGAATGTGTCGACGTACATTACCAAAACCTTCATATTGCATTCATTAAAAAATTTTCAGGAAGCCCGTTCCCGGAAACCGGGAAGCACCCCCTTCCACCTATTTTTGTCCCGTCAATATAATCATTTTTCAAAAATACGTTTTTAAAATTTCATCAAAAAGCTCCGGCATTAAACCTCACAAACGGGATATTTTTCCCCTTTAATTGCCGGAATCCCTCCTTATATGATTCATCAAATCCATCTGACCGTTACCAACAAGCCTAAAAGAGAACCGTACAAATGAAAATTTGCTACAAAGAGATGAGAAAAAAAATAAAAAAAACCAGCGCACAAAAACAAGAGTGTGGCTACCCTTCCTTACAACCGTCCCTTCACAGCCAAACACATGCTTTTTTAGCCAACCCGCCTGCATTGTGTAAGGATTTTAGTATTTTGACAGGAAATAAAACTCAAAATAACAACTTTAAAGTTTGATATAATATATTTATTAACATTTTATCAACTTTAAAGTTGCAAAATATAAAGATACACAGTATCTTTACACCGATTTAAATTTACAAATGGCATCGAAACAAGAAGTTGAAAAATACTTAAAGGAACTAAAGGTGAAAATGGATATTTTCGGCATACTGTTTCTTGATGACCGCGGCAAGAATCAACAAACGCTGCACGATTTAGAAATTTCACCTGCCAAACGTAAAGAAATTATAAGTTCGTTAA
>JAGYMR010000360.1 GCA_018400515.1 Tangfeifania sp. | reverse complement strand
GGGCTCTCTTTTGGTTTTATCTATGTGAAACCCCGTTTTTTTCAGGAAATTTCGAATGAGTTAGCTTTTTTATCGGGGTTTGAAAAAGACGAATACAACCGGCTGGAGATTTTCTTTATTAAGAAAAAGAATGCGGGGGTGGAGGATCCTATTTACCTGGGAAGTCTGAATACCGCTTTTCAGCCTTTTGAAAAAACAACCCTTGAACTGGAAGCTTCGCGGGGGTATTTCGGGGAGGTGGCTGACAACGCCTTCAGGGGAAACCTTAACAGCCGCTTTTCCATATTCAGTGTTGCAGGCGATTATTTTTATGCCGGAAAAAATTATCCGGGATACTATTCCAACTCCACCTTTTATTCCGGATCGTTTTCGGCCCGGCCATTTCCAAAAATGAACCTGGGGGTCTATGCCCGGGAAGATTTTTCCAATGCCCGGTTGGACACTTTTTTTGTCACGGCTCCTTATATGCGCTCGCTGCAGTCCTATGTGAATTTTAATGTTGCTCCGCAGGCTTTCCTGAAAATCTACTGGCGTGATACCGAACGGAAAGACCGGCTGGATCTCGAAAAATTTCATTTTCAGACAAGGTCTTTCAACGGGCAGTTTCGCCAGAAAATCAACCGGCTGGAGTACCGTTTGCAGGGGGAATACGGAAAGACCATCAATTATTTGCAGGAGGAGGAGCAGCAGGAAAAGAACACTTACCGGGGGACGCTTCATCTGGGGTACAACTTCAACCCTTCGAATGGATTCCGGCTCTTCGGAAGCTGGTCCAACATCAACAGTTTTGTTTCGGAGGAGCAGCGGAACCTTACGGCGGGGCTCTCCCTTCACAGCCGGATTTTTGAAAACCTGAAGGCCAACTTTCACCTTCAGAATGCTTACAACATTGATGAATACTACCGGAACCGCAATTTAATGCAGTTGAACCTCGATTACACTTTTCTGAAGAATCATTCGCTCTCTTTCAGGGGCTATTATACGCTGTTCCGGAGGGTTACCAAAGATCCTGACTTGTTCTTTTCGGCCACCTACTCCTGCCAACTGGGGGTTCCGCTGAAACAGGTAATAAAAGCCGGAGATGTAAAAGGCCGGCTTACCGATGATGACGGGAATCCCGTCCCCGGGATTGTTTTGAACCTTTTGAACCGGTCAACCATTACCGGCAAAGCGGGTACATTTGAGTTCCGGAGTGTGCCCCCCGGGGTGCATTTGCTGACCATCGACCGCTCCCGTCTCGAGATGGATGAAATCCCGGGAATCCCCACTCCCATTAGGGTGGAAGTGCTCGAGGACCGGGTAACCCCCCTGAACTTCCGGATTACCCAAGGCGCCAAACTGACCGGAAAGTTTGTTTTTCAGGAAAAGGAGGGATCCGGCCGGAAAAATGAAACGCCCCCCGGGGATAACATCATTATTGAACTGAAAAGCGATTTCCGCCAATACCGCATCACCAGCGGCAGCAACGGGGAGTTCTCATTTCCGCTGGTTCTTCCCGGTGAGTGGGTTTTTAAGGTTTACGAAAATTCTGTCCCGGAGGGGTTTGAGTTGGATAAAACCACCTGGCGGCTGGATCTGAAACCGGGTGAAGAAAAGCAACTGCAGGTGGGGCTTAAGCCGAAAAAGCGGAATATCATTTTTAAATCGGGGACAGTCGCGCTGTCAAACAAGGGAAATGGAGCATTGACCCCGCTGAAAAGGATCACAAAACTGAAAACGTCCACTTCCGAAAAAGACACCGCTGTTTACTATACCGTTCAGATTGGGGCTTTCTCGAAAAAACTAAGTCCCGATTCCCCCTATTTTAAAGGTAAAGGTTTTGATTTTGAGAAGCGAATCAATAATTTGCACAAATATTTCATTGGCCGTTTTCATTCTTTCGGGGAAGCGGTCCGGAAAAGAGAGGAATTAAAATCCGATTTCAAAGGAGCTTTTGTCATTGCTTTTAAAAACGGAAAGGTAATTTATATCAATGATCAGTAAAATTTTTGTTATGACCTGTAAAATAAAATCCCTTTTTGTGGTGGCCGGACTGCTTCTCATTGCAGCAGAGGCGTTTCCGCAATGGGATGATGAAGAGGTAAATGTTGGTTTCTCGGTGCCGCCCCTTGCCTTGTTGGATGTGGAACCCAATATCGACAACAGTGTTTTCTTTTCCGTTATTCCTTCCCCAGCATCCGGGGCCTCTCCGGAAATTGAAAATACCCCGGGAAACCCCCTTTGGCTCAATTATTCATCAGCACTGGGAATTGGTGGTGGTCCCCGGTCCATTGTTGCCCAGATTTCCGGAGGAGAACTGCCACCGGGAATTACGTTAAGCCTGGAGGCAGCCCCTTACGCCGGCACCGGTAAAGGAACCTTCGGGCAGACGGCCGGGAAAGTGGCCCTTTCGGGGCAGCCCCGGGAGATTCTGACCGGAGTGGGAAATTGCTTTA
>JAGYMR010000036.1 GCA_018400515.1 Tangfeifania sp. | reverse complement strand
GAGCGCCGGTTAAAACTTAAAGAATTACTGACCCCACAGAAAAATGAAGGGTCTATCCGTGAAAAGATGCTTGCTGTGGTATTCAATGTTCCTGATGTTAACTGTGTAAGCTTTTTACTGGCGCATTTTAATGCTTACGCCACTAAATAAACTTTTTAACAACTTTTAATGAGCATCAAAATACAAAAAGACAAAAAGAACGCAGTTATCCTATTCTTATCTTATAAGCCATTAAAAAAATCGAATCCTGGTTTAAAAAAAACAACCCCTCCTATTCTTTCGCATGCCACAGGTTAAAAAACAAACAAAAAAACAATGAAACGAATACAGATTTTACTTACCGCACTAACAATATCATTACTGGCTTATTCCAAACCAAAAGATTCCGTCTTCCTCGAAGCAGAAAACTTCGCCCAAAAAGGCGGCTGGGTGGTCGATCAGCAGTTTATGGATTTGATGGGCTCCTCCTATTTGATGGCCCATGGCATGGGAGTTCCCGTCGCTGATGCCATAACAGCGGTCACCTTCCCGGCCACCGGCGAATACACCGCTTTTGTGCGAACATTCAACTGGACCTCCCCCTGGTTCGACGGGCAGGGACCGGGCCGTTTCCACTTGCTGGTGGACGGCCAACCCTCCGGACCGGTACTGGGAACTTCCGGGAATAAATGGATGTGGCAAAAAGCGGGCAAAGTAACAATCAATAAAAAAGAAACAGTGGTGGGCCTGCGTGATCTGACCGGCTTTAACGGCCGGGTGGATGCCATCTGTTTCACCAAAGATAATACACCCCCACCCGATGAACCGGAGGCTTTGGCTCAATTCCGGAAAAAGCAGTCCGGCATTCCGGAAGAACCTGAAAATGCAGGTGCATTCGACCTGGTAGTGGTGGGGGGAGGCATTGCCGGCACAACCGCTGCTATTGCTGCAGCACGTCTCGGACTGCATGTGGCCCTCATCCAGGACCGGCCCGTGCTGGGAGGGAACAACAGCTCTGAAGTGCGGGTACACCTGGGAGGACGGATAAAAATGGAACCTTATCCTGCACTGGGCGATGTGGTCAGGGAGATCGGACCCTCCCGCGGCGGAAATGCGCAGCCTGCCGAATATTATGAGGATGAAAAAAAAATGAAAATGGTGCGTGCAGAAGAGAACATCTCCCTTTTTACCAGCTACCGGGCCTATGATGTGAAAATGAAACATTCACGCATCAAAAAAGTTTTTGCCCGGCATATCGAAACATCCCGTGAACTGGTTTTTACGGCTCCCTTGTTTGCCGATTGTACCGGCGACGGTACCATTGGTTTTCTGGCCGGGGCTGATTATGCCATGGGACGCGAGGGACGCGATGAGTTTGAAGAACCAACCGCTCCCGAAAAACCCGATAAAATGACCATGGGGGCTTCAGTGCAATGGTATTCCACCGAGACAGAAAAACCGGTATCCTTTCCGGTTTTTCAGTATGGCGTGGAATTCAACGAAGAAAATGCTGAAAAAGTTACCATGGGCGAATGGACCTGGGAAACCGGAATGAACCTGGATCAGATTGACGACTTTGAACGTATCCGGGATTACGGCCTGCTGGTGATCTTCTCCAACTGGTCTTTCCTCAAAAATTTCAGTTCCGTTAAAAAAGCGTATGAAAACCGTCAGCTGGAATGGGTTGCTTACATTGCCGGAAAACGGGAATCACGCCGGTTGATGGGGGATCTTATTTTAAAAGAACAGGATATTACCGGCTATAAGGTATATCCCGATGCCGCGGTACCTACCACATGGACCATCGACCTTCACTATCCCGATCCGGATAATACCAAACATTTTCCGGGCAGGGAGTTCAAATCCATTGCGGTCCATAAAAAAATTCATCCCTATCCCATCCCTTACCGCTGCCTGTATTCCCGGAATGTAGATAATCTTTTTATGGCCGGACGGAACATCAGTGTGACCCATGTCGCCCTCGGAACCGTAAGGGTGATGCGCACCACCGGAATGATGGGTGAAGTGGTGGGAATGGCTGCTTCTCTTGCCACCGGATATCAAACCAATCCCCGGGGGGTTTACAAGCATCACCTCGGCGAACTGAAAGCGCTGATGGAGAAAGGGGTGGGCAGATATGAAACGGAAAATAAGCAGCACTATAACCAGGGTTCCACGCTTGGACCGAAGAAATAAGGGGAAAGATCAAATAAAAATCTCATGAATATTACCGGAAACCTCCAGCGCTGCATTCCGGCCGGTATCCTCCAGGATCACCCGGCCGCTTTTTAGGTCCGACAGCTTGACTTCTATTCTGGCATTCATGCTTTCCCCGATGCGTCCTTCCATCATTCCTTGAACAGGGGCGGCCAGACTGGTGGCACGATCGCGATGCGCAGTAACAGATATGCGGTAATTTTTATTTTGCATCACCAGCTCCACCGTTTTTTCATTGGCAAACGACCGCTTTAACACCGTATTATTATAGGTGGTGAATCGAATAAGCTTGTTTTTTACCCATATACCACATATAAAGCCAACAAAACTTCCACTCAACCAGGGAATTTTTGCAACGGAAGCTTTAACGGAGATCCCCGGCCAGCTGAAATGATTGCTCTGCAGCCAGAAGTAGGCACTTGGAAATGAACTCCCCCAGTCTTTTTCAATATATCCGCGGCCGCGATGGAAAGAGATCGTCCTGTTATTGTACGTCAGCTCTCCACCGACCGAATGGTCCATGCTAACAATGCCGTGATAGCATTCCATGAAAGGCACAAAAGCATAAGGCCCCATAATGCCCGGTGAAAAAAAAGGTTTCGGCCAGGGCACCCGATTTCTGAAAGCAAGCTTTCCCCGGATTCCGGGTAGATCAACCTGTAATGCGCTTTCGGAAAAACGGTTGTTTTGAATCGATATCTCAAAACTCCCCGATGCGGCGAAAAAAGAGTTGTAGTCAAATTTATGGTAAGCAGAACGCTGCTTTTTCCCGTCCAATACCTGAATGAAAGCATGTTTTTCTCCACATCCATCCATGGATATGCCGGGAATGATGGCCAAGGCATGTTTTTCTGTTGCATCTACCATTTTATAGTACCACCCTTCAAAATAACGCCGCTTCTTATGCCATCCCTGAAAACGCTCCGGGTTAAAAAATGCCTGTAATTTTCGGATCACTGATTTTACTTTATTCTATGAACGCAGTGAATTTATAGAACAAATTCTTAAAAACCTTGAGATCCAAGGCTCAATTGGCATGATCCCTGAAAAAATACATTACTCCCGGAGCAATACCGGGATCAAAGGAGCATAATTTTTTTCAAACCTCTGAAAGTTTTTTCCGTAAAATATTGAAATTTAAACTGAATGTTCAGTGGCATGAAAACATTCCGTCGATGCAATTTTTTTTCGGTTAACTGCTCCCTGTCGCTGTTTCCAGAAACAGGGAGTTTCTAAACGATTCAGGACATTTAATAAAGTAGCCATGAAAAAGATCCAATTTACATTGACTGTCATCCTGTTTTCCCTCAGCCTTTCAGCACAGGTCCCGGCCGGATTCAGTTACCAGGCCGTAGTACGTAACACCGAAGGTGAAATCATAGCCCACCAGGATGTGAATTTTAAATTCACCATTTTACAAAACAGCACCTCCGGCAACGAAATCTATTCAGAAACCCAGTCGGCCAGAACCAACGAATTCGGACTGGCCAACCTGATCATTGGAGATGGCACGGTCGTCAGCGGGGAGTTCAACCCTTCCCTCTGGGGTGGGAATATACATTTTTTAAAGGTGGAGATCGACCCTGCCAACGGAAATTCGTTCAATAGCCTGGGTACGACTCAGCTGGTGGCAGTACCCTACGCCTTCCATGCCCAAACGGTGGCGGAAGTGAATGACGCGGATGCTGATCCTGAAAATGAACTGCAGGAGCTGTACATCTCAGAGAATGAACTGGGGCTGACCCGAAGTGAAACAACGGTCCTGCTGCCCTCTTCTTCCGGGGGAGATGACTGGGGGGAACAAACCGTTGAATCCGATGAAACCCTGGATGGAAACGGAACGAACGCTTTACCGCTGAAAATCGCCCGGCAGTCAGCCACAACAGGCCAGGCATTGAAGTGGAACGGAACATCCTGGGCCCCGGCAGATGATGCCACCGGTGAGGGAGGATTAACCCTTCCTTATACCGGAAACGGAACATCAGACAGCCCGCTGTTCAATATCGTCAACTATGGAACCAGCGGAGCAATATCCACCCTTTCGGAAGGCAACTATGGCATCTGGGGAGAATCCAACAACCCTAGTGGCATTGGAGTGCACGGAATTAACAAAACCTCGGAGGGAATCACTTTCGGAATTAAAGGAGATGTGTGGTCTGCCTCAGGATACTCCGGGCATTTCCAGGGCGGCAGATTCTATATTGAAGGAAATACAGGAATAGGTACGGCGACCCCTTCTGCAAAACTCGAAGTGGCCGGACAGGTAAAAATAACCGGGGGAGATCCCGGAAGCGGAAAAGTGCTGACCTCCGACGATGCCGGCCTTGCTTCATGGCAACCTGCTGCTTCAGGTCTTTGGCAAAAAAACGGGGGGGATATTTTCTACAATGCAGGAAGGGTCGGCATCGGACTGAACAATCCCGCCGGGGTGTTGGAAATCTATGGCAATTCCGTCGACAGTTATCCCCATATCTACCTGAGCGAAACAGACGGGTTTGCACGGATCTCTTTCAGGACCATGCTGGCTGCTTCCAAGCATTGGGTTGTTGCAGCCCATACCAATGCCAGTGATAACATCTCCCAATGGAACCTCAATTACAACGATGGAACCACCGGCAAAAATGTTTTCTCTGCTTACGGAGACTCCAGGATCGCATTTTACGGAAATGTCGGCATCGGAACGATCAGTCCGAATTTTAAGCTCGATGTGGCAGGCCAGTTGAACCTCAACAAAGGAATTACCAATGACCAGGCCATTTATGTTAACGGTTCGGAAGCATTATTCTGGAATGGCACCTATTTCAGCTGGGGGTATGGCGCAGATTATAATTATTTCGCCGACAGGGTGACCATTGGAGACCCAGCGGATCACAGCAGCTACATGCTTTACGTTAAAGGCAATGCTTATTCTACAGGAACATGGAACTCCTCGGATGTTCGTTTTAAGAAAAACATTGCCCCTATAAAACGTTCCCTTGAAAGGGTATTGAACGTCCGCGGAGCCTCATTCGAATTCCGCCGGAACACATTCAGGGATTACCGGTTCGCAGAAGGGTTCCAGCTTGGTCTTATTGCACAGGAGCTTGAAAAGGAATTCCCCGAGTTGGTAAAGAAGGAAAGGGATGGATACAAATCAGTGAATTATATGGGAATGATCCCTGTTTTGCTGGAGGCAATCAAGGAACAACACCGGTTAATTGAAGCATTAAAATCAAAAAATGGCCGCCTGGAGGTTGAAAATGATAAAATCAATGCCCGGTTGGCAAAAATCGAAAATTTTTTAAATCTCAGCGCCCGGGGAAAAAAATAAGGAGGATCCTTCGATATAATTCATTATGATGGAGCTGCCAAAGCAGATTAATCCCTGAAAACATACCCCTCCGGCAAAAAAAACCGGCCCTTCTTTAATGCGGTGAACCCAGATGAAAAGGTCCCTTTTTCAGGAAGCCGGCCTCCGGGCATGATATGAACCACCGTAAATGTTCACGGCCCCCAACAATTAAGCCTCCCGGAAAGCCTGTTTCCTTATTGTTAAATTACCGCAGGTGACGGGGTACAAAATTCAACAATTTATTAGTTTTGCCCCCATTAAAAGATTAGGGGCAGTATCCTGAAAACGAACAGGAAAATTTGTCATTGCGTGAATTATCAATACATTTACTAAACGGCAAATGAAAAGGAACAGGCAATGGATTGACCGCACCAGTAAGCGCCCGGTTCCCTTTCTGCAAGGGTTTACCCCGGAAAATTTTAAAATTTTTTAAAATTTAAAGAAAAAGATGAGCAAACCTGAAAGTCCGATAACCACCTTTACCCGGAAACTGAAAGCACACAAAGCTTTTAGGGAATGCCCCAACAAAAGCATGGTCTACCTGATATACCTTAAACTTTTGTTATCTGAACCTTTCAGGATCATTGAACGGAAAAAATACAGGGAAAAATACACCAAAATCGTCCCGGGAAGATCCCCCGTGTTCATTATCGGCCACTGGCGGAGCGGTACCACCTACCTTCACAACCTGATGAGCAGCAATCCGCATTTTATCTATCAGACAAAATACCAAAACTTCTTTTCCGATAATTTTTTAACCACCGAGGAGTTTTTCAAACCCTTTCTTTCAAGGATCCTCAATTTTTTCAGCCCGGTCAGCAAATGGAAATTCAAAACATCAAAAACCATGGACCTGGATACCCCCTCCGAATCCGACACTGCGCTGATAAGCGAAATTTCGGAAGTAACTTATCACTGGGCACATCTATTTCCGCAAGCTTCACGGAAGTATTTCGACAAATACCTTTTTCTTGAAAAACTCTCCGAAAATGAGTTGGGTGAATGGAAGCAAACGATGAAAATCCTGCTGAACAAAGTGTACCTTAAAAACAGGGAGGGGAAACTGCTCATCAAAAACCCGGGCGATACGGCCCGCATTCAGCATTTGCTTGACATCTATCCGGATGCAAAATTTATTTTCATCCACCGGAATCCCTACGATGTTTTCTATTCCAATCTGAAATTATGGTCGATCGTTGCCAATACGGTTTCCCTGCAAAAGATCTCCGAACGGGAGAGAAAAGACATCGTTTTGTATGTTTACAAAAGATTGCACCAAAAATACCTGGAGCAGAAAAAGTTGCTGCGCCCCGGCCAACTGATTGAGATCCGGCATGAAAACCTCATCAAGTACCCCCTGGATGCCTTACAGCAAATTTATAAAAAACTCGGACTTGAGGGATTTGAAGAAGCCTCTGTTTTTTTTCGTTCAAAAATTGAAGGGGAAACTCCCTGGAGAAAAGGAACCTATCAATACCAATCCGAAGACATCACCGAAATCAATGAAAAATGGGATTTTGCATTTGATCTTTGGCAATACCAGAAATGGAGCCCCGAAAAACCCGGAGTCGGTCTTGCAGGATAAATGGGCCCCGCTTTTCCGGCACCCCTGAAGATCAGCCCCGAAAACCTTTCCCTGCAAACAGGTCCGGATTTCCGGTCATTGGAGATACAACAGCCACTTTGTAAACACGCACCGAATCACCCCTGGTTGAAACCAAACCAGAACCCATTTCGTAAATTAATTTAATTCAGTCCATTTTTAAAAAGAATGACGAGTCAAACCATATTTTGTATATGTCCCGACTTTAATTATATTAGCCAAAAGGATTTAAAGCGAAAACAGGAAAACAGAGGACAGGGAAACTTCATCATTTTTCACACGGGTTCGAAATATCTCCGTCATTTTTTAGCGAACAGAAATTTTTACTTGATTGAAATAAAGACAAAAACTTAATTTAATTCTAATGAAGAGTAATTACAACAGAAGAATTTTCCTGAAGACTTCCATTCTGGGAACGACCGCTGCGGCTTTTTCAAAAAAAGTACTGGCAAGAGAATCCGGAGAATCCGGCCTTTCTGAAGAAAAAAAGCCAAAGATCGTCAAAAGAAAACTCGGAAAAACCGGCCTGGAGCTTCCCGTAGTGAGCTTCGGGGTCATGCGGGCAGACAATCCGAACCTGATTAAAGCTGCCATGGATGCAGGCGTGGAACATTTTGACACGGCCCACGGCTACCAGCATGGGAACAATGAAAAAATGCTGGGGGAGGTATTTAAAAATTATCCCCGCGATTCATTTACCATCGCTTCAAAAATGAATACAAAAAGCAAAAAGGAGTTTCTCGAAATGCTTGATACAAGCCTGGAGCGACTGAAGATGGACCATGTAGACATCCTTTATTCCCATGCACTGTCCTCCCGCGAAGAAGTGTTATCGGAAGAGATCCTGGATGCACTGCAGACAGCAAAAAAACAGGGAAAAACCAGGTTTGTCGGGTTGTCCACCCACAGCAATGAACCTGAGGTCATCAAGGCAGCGATCGACAGCAAGGTGCATGAAGTTATCGAGACAGCCTTCAATTTTAAACAGGACCATAAAGAGGAGCTGGCACAACGGATCAGGGAGGCCTCCGAGGCAGGCCTCGGGATCGTCGGAATGAAGTCCATGGCCGGAGGCAGGCTGGGCAAAGAAGCTGAAAAAATGCATTTCAGGGCGGCACTGAAATGGGTGCTCAAAAACCCGCATGTGCACACCATCATTCCCGGAATCACCAATTTTGAAGAGTTGAAAGAAAACATGGCCATCATGGAAAACCTCTCCCTGACAAAAGAGGAAGCGGATTTCCTTGCCTATGCATCGCCCCTGGAGGGACTCTATTGCAACGGATGTCAAAAATGCATCGGGGAGTGCAAAAAACACCTTCCCATCCCCGATATGATGCGGGCTTACATGTATGCCTATGGCTACGGGGAGACGAAAAAAGCCAAAGAGGAACTGGCCCTAGCCGGGATGGAGGACAATCCCTGCGCCAATTGCACGGACTGCACGGTCCATTGCATCAAAGGATTTAATATCCCCGGAAAACTGAAGGATATCGCCCGGATTTCCTCTGTCCCGGACGATTTCCTTGTCTGATCATGAAAAGAACGGGATGCCACCGGTGATAATTTGATCCGGGACATGAATGATTTTAAAATTTTATAATATTAAATATGAAGACACACCCTTTAATAGGATTGATCGCAACCGGAATCTTTCTCCTCTTCTTTTCCGCAGAAAGCACCTCAAAAGAGGCTGCGGAATTGTTTCCGGAGATACGCGGCTGGGAACTGAAGGTAGGAGAAAAGGTCTATACCCCGGATAACCTGTGGGACATCATCAACGGGGCTGCCGACGGCTACCTGAGCTATGATTTTCAGCGGCTCTATACTGCCCGCTACCAGGATGAAGAGGAGCGGCAGATCAGGGTCTATATCTTTGAGCACAGTACGCCGAAAAACACCTTTGGTGTCTTTTCCCAGGAACGAAACAGGGATTATGAATTAAATGATACGGGAGCTGCCGGCTTTAGCACCGGACAGGCCTATTATTTCATCACAGGTCCCTATTATGTCCAGATATCCACCAACGATGAGGGACTCAATGAATGGCTGGAGCGGATGGCCGGCTCCCTCAATCAAAAGCTCAACCAAAGCGAAGAACTGCCTTCCGAACTGGAACTTCTGCCGGAAGCAGGAAAAATCGCCGGCTCTGAAAAATTCATCGCCAACAATTTTTTGGGCTATAAATTTCTGCATTCCGCCTTTGTTGCTGATTATAAAAAACAGGAGGAATCCTTTCAGGTGTTTATCATCAGCCCCGAAAACCGGCAAAAAACCGAAAAACTGCTCACCGAATACCTCGATTTTGCGGAATTTCCGGAAAATAAGCGGGAACAGAACCCTTTACCGCTGGAAGATCCCTATAACGGCCCCATCCTTCTCTGGAAATCAGGAAAATATCTTTGCGGGATCATGGGAGCCAGTGAAAAAACAACCGAAACATACCTCGGACTCCTGAAGGACCGGTTCCAATAAAAACCGGAGAAAATGTGTTTTTTTTACAACCTGAAAAAACTGGAAACCCGCTATAAAAAAAGAGACGGACCGGGAATAAACTTTGAGCGGATGGACCTGGTGAATGGGTTCACCTATCCGGAAATGCCGGTGGTTACAGCATCCGGACTGGAAAAAATGCGTTGGGGACTGATCCCTTTTTGGGCAAAAGATGAAACCATCCGGCAATATACACTGAATGCCCGGGCGGAAACCCTCTTTCAAAAACCCGCTTTCAAAAACCGGATCGCCACACACCGTTGCATCATCCCTGCCACCGGTTTTTTTGAGTGGCAACACACCCGAAATAAAAAACAACCCTGGTTCATCCGGCTGAGAAATCAGGACTCCTTCACCTTCGCGGGGTTATGGGACCGGTGGACGGATGCATCCACCGGCCAAACTTTTCAGTCATTTTCCATCATTACAACTCCGGCCAATCCCCTTTTGGCAGAAATACACAATTCGAAAAAACGCATGCCGCTGGTCCTGACGAAGGATATTGAATTTGAATGGACAAAAAAAGCCCTGACAAAAAACACCCTCCAGAATTTTTTGGTTCCGCCGGGACCGGAACACTTTGAGGCATGGCCTGTGGAAAGGTTCGACCGCAATGCAGCACAACAGGAAAACATTACCCGACCGCTATACCCGTAAAGCGCCCCTGGCTTCGTCACGCTCCAGAAATGACTCCCACGGCAAAAAAGTTCTCCGTTGAATGCCTTTCATTTGTGTATAACAATTTTTTTGGTATTTTTGATCAATAAACCCTATTGATTATACATATGAAACGCTTTTTGTACCTCCCTTTGATCTTTCTGCTTTTTTCGGCATGTTCCCTGTTTGAGGATGACACCGTTCCCAAACTGGATTCCGCCGAGTTTTATGAAACAGGAGATCCCTTCTGGCCGGTGATTGCTGTGGACGAGACAGCGACCGTTTTTGGATTCAACCAAACATTGGAACAAATCTATGTCCAGCTTCCAGAGGGGGATGAATGGGTGGTGAAACTGGATCAGAATGGCCGGCCAACAACCATGTTTGTCCACAAAAATGATGTAGATTTTTTACTTGTATTCTCTGATTTTGAAGGGAATAGGGGTAATGTGGCCGTGATCAATCAGGAAACGCTGGAAACCGAATATTTTTATGATATCAAATTTGAGGGTTTTTCCGATATCTCCGACTTAAAAAGTCAGGTAAAAACCCATGGACCGGCAGACAGAGACCTTAAATCGGGCTTCTCCGGTCCTGAAAGCAGCGATATCATCTCCTGGTGGGATACCTACGGCGAGGCGGTAAAAAAGACGGTTGGTCCTGTTATCGGCGGAATCGGCTGCGGGGTCCCCGCCATAACGGCTGTCGGTTCGGGAGGAATGGCGACACCGATTGCTGTCCTGAGCTGCGGATCTTTTGCGAGCTCGATCACCGGTGATATCGTGGGTGAATCTTCGGATGCCGGAGGAGTCCTCTTTAAGGGGGGGAGCATGGTCGGAAAGTACGGCGAGATGATCCTGAAGTGTTCTTCGGCCAACTGGGGACAATGTGCTCTTGGCATTGCCGGGGGCATCGGGGCCACGGCCAATCTTTTTATTTACGGAACCTCCCGGTCGGATGTTGACGGCGCACAAGAGCAAATGAGAAATTACATGCTGACAGGGGGACTGGCAGGTACATGGGTCGGTGAAGAAGAAAATTATCAGGGAACGACCAGCCAGGCGGAATACTATTTTGGGCTAAATGCCGGAGTCTTAACATTGACAACATCGACCACGGTCGAAAATACCACTTCCAGTGTTCAGATGAAATTCCAGTTCAATTATTCCGTGGAGGACAATAACCGTTTAACCATCTCTTATTTTCGCATTACGATTCATTCGGCGAGTACTGCCGGAGGAGAGACATACACCCAGGACCTGGGCCCCTATACCTGGAATGAATTTGTTAACCTCGGCGATTATAACCCCGGCAATATACCGGAAACCAGCACAGTAACATTCAAAATCGAAAACAATGGCAAAGAACTTACCCTGGATGGCCGGAAGTTTTACCGGGAATAATTTCCGGTGACTTCAATTCCTTCTTAAAAAAGGGAGGATTCTTCAAGGAATCAGGGGACTCAAAACAGGCAAAACTCTCCCCCAAAAAAACACCCGGCAAAAGCCGGGTGTTTTTTTATTCTTTATTTACAGGACGGAAAGCGGTTCGCCGGAAAAATGAAAACTCCGGAAACTTTGCCCGCCCCGAAAATTCCTCAAAAAAGGAAATGAAACGAGCATGAACTTTTTTAAACAAAAATTGCTTCTTTTACAGGGAATCTCCAAAGTCCTCCCTAAATTTGGCCATGAGTTTTTCGGGCCAGTCGCCTTTCGCTTTCAGCCGTCCCATAAAGAAACGCAGCAGCGGGGGCTCTTCCACCCACTCGAGGCCGCCGACAAGCTCGCGGTTATCAAAAAGCCATTTCACCCGGTCAATCATGAACATGGTCTGCGACAAGGTAAAAACACGGCGCGGAAAGGCCAGGCGCAGCAACTCCACATCCGCCAGCACATCATCCCCGTTTTCATCGCGGACACTGGAGATGGTACCCCGCTCCATGCCCCGGATGCCTGAGATTATATAAAGCGCACCTGCCAGAGCTCCCGCCGGATACTCCGTTTGCGGCACGTGGGGCAAAAATCCCCGGGCATCAATATGCGCCCCGAGCGCCCCGGGAGGAGTAATTACGGGAATTCCCGCAGCATCCAGCTGGTTCACCGCGTAGGCAATAAATCCTGGCGACTGGCTGATAATGGTCTCATCCAATGTTTCGTCAATCCCCACAGCCATGGCCTCAATTTCCCGGACCGACATACCCCCGTAAGTCAGGAATCCTTCATACAGAACCAACAAATCGCGCATCTTCAGGTAGAGATCTTCCCGGTTGGTTACAATGCCCCCACCCCGTGTGGAACTGACTTTCCGGCTGGAGAAATAAACCAGGTCGGCATATTCGCACATCTCCAGCAGGATGTCCTTGATATCCGCATCCTTAAACTCCTTCTCCCGCTGCTTGATGAAATAGGCATTCTCCCCGATAAGGCTCGCATCAAGTACCAGCATGGTGTCCTGCTCATCACAGATGGCCCTGACATCCCGCATGTTCTGCATCGAAAAGGGCTGCCCGCCGATCAGGTTGGTCGAGGCCTCCATCCGGACAAAAGCCACTTTGTCCCTGCCATATTCCTCGAAAACAGCCTTCAGCTTGTCAATGTCAATGTTCCCCTTAAACGGTTTATCGCTCTTAATTTCCAGGGCGTCATCGGCATATATCTCCAGCACCTTACCCCCGTTCAGCTCCATGTGCTCCTTTGTCGTGGTAAAGTGATAATTCATCGGAACGGCATCCCCTTTCTTAATAAACACCTGGGAAACAATATTCTCAGCCGCACGACCCTGGTGGACCGGCAATACATAGTGCTTTCCGAACACTTTGCGCAAAGAGGCTTCCATGCGGTAGAAACTTTGCGAACCGGCATAAGCGTCGTCGGCCTGCAACATGGAGGAAACCTGATTGTCACTCATCGCATTGGTGCCCGAATCGGTGAGCATGTCCAGAAAAATGTCTTTTGTGCTTAAAAGAAAGGTGTTGAATCCCGCCGTTTCAATGGCTGTCTTCCGCTCCTCTATCGGCTTTAAGAATAATTTTTGTACAATCCTTACTTTGTGTAATTCCACCGGAATCGATTCGCCATGGTAAAAACGGATAGGGTTGTTCTTATCTGTCATTTTTTACTGATTTATTGTTATAATTTGAAAAATTTTCAAATGTAATCGCAATGATTTGAAAATCCACCTTTTTTACACAGATGTTCGTGCCCTTTTTGAAATTTATATTTATTCAAAATAAGCAGGGATTTGTTACTTTTGTATAAAAATGAACGCTATGGCAACCGGAGGACTGCAATCATTCATTGAGCGGCTTGAGGCGGAAGGTGAACTGATCCGTATAAAGCCGTTTGTTGACCCTGAACTGGAAATTACGGAGATCACCGATCGCATTTCAAAGCAGGAAGGAGGCGGAAAGGCGCTGCTTTTTGAAAATACAGGTACCGACTACCCCGTACTCATCAATGCGCTGGGATCGGAGAAACGAATCGCTCTGGCTTTTGGGCGCAACGCGCTTGGTGATCTTGAGGAAGAGATTGAGGGATTATTTACCGGAATGATGCAACCCAAAGATACCTTATGGGATAAACTCAGGTTACTCCCGAAACTGAAGGAGGTGGCACAATGGATGCCCAAAAAGCTGAACCGGCCGGGAAAATGCCAGGAAGTTGTCATGGAAAGCCCCGACCTGAACCGGCTCCCCGTTTTAAAATGCTGGCCGGCCGATGGGGGACGGTTCATCACCCTGCCGGGCGTTCATACGGCTGACCCGGACTCCGGGATCCCGAACCTGGGAATGTACCGGATGCAGGTGTTCGGAAAAACAATGACCGGAATGCATTGGCATCAGCACAAAACGGGAGCGGCCCATTTTGAAAAGTACAAAAAACAGGGCAAAAAGATGCCGGTGAGCGTTACCCTGGGGGGAGATCCCGTCTATACTTACGCCGCTACAGCCCCTATGCCCGAAAATATGGATGAATACCTGCTGGCCGGATTCCTCCGCAAAAAACCCGTAAAACTTGTCAAATGCCTGACCAATGATCTGTTTGTCCCCGAAGATGCAGATTTTGTAATTGAAGGTTATGTTGATCCCACGGAAGAACTGATCAACGAAGGGCCGTTTGGCGATCATACGGGCTTCTACTCCCTGCCCGGCCTTTACCCGAAATTTCACGTCACGGCGATTACCCGCCGGAAAGGAGCCGTTTATCCGGCTACCATCGTTGGCATTCCACCTATGGAAGATGCCTACATCGGGAAAGCCACCGAACGCATTTTTCTGACTCCTCTCCGCCTGTCCATGATCCCCGAGCTTGAGGACATGGACCTGCCCTTTGCGGGGGTTGCCCATAACCTGACCATCGTAAAGATGAAAAAGAGTTATCCCGGACAGGCGATCAAAGTAATGAACGCCCTCTGGGGGGCCGGCCAAATGATGTTCAATAAAATATTGGTAGCAGTGGACGAGGCGGTGGACATCCACGATTATACCGACCTGATGAAAATTTTCGCCGGCCATTTTCATCCTGCATACAGCCTCCATTTTTCCAAAGGGCCGCTGGATATCCTCGACCACGCTTCCCAAAAATTTGCCTATGGATCAAAAATGGGCATCGACCTGACCCGGCCCCTCCCCGAAGAAGCAGAAGAGGCAGAAATTCACCGAGAACCCATCGCCGGATTCAGTGAAGAGAACCTGAAAAACATTCCCGGAATTACCGGCTGGAAAAACTTATCCGGAAATACGCCCCTCCCGCTGCTTTTAATGAATGTGAAAAAAGATGCCGCCTTTTCAAAAGATAATTTGCGCTCCGCCCTCGGGAAAATTGTAGGAATTCAGGCGTTTAAAGCTATTCTGATGGTTGATGACGGCGTCCGCCTGGAAGACCTTTTCGGGTTGGTCTGGCTTGCCGGCGGTAACCTGGATCCACGCCGCGACATCTCACTCCTGAAGGAAAGACAAGAACCGCCGGTGATGCTGGTCGATGCCACGTTCAAAACCCGGCACCACGATCATTTCTCCCGCGACTGGCCCAACATTGTTACCATGGACGAGAAAACAATAGCGGCCATTGACCGGAAATGGAACGACCTGGGGACAGGCCCCTTTATAAAAAGCCCCTCCCTGAAATTCCTGCCGCTGGTGAAAGGCAGCGGAGCCATAAAAGATCCGGATTAAAGGTAGATCAATTCCAGGATTTTCTCCAGCCACCGGGCATCGGTTTCATCAAAAGCCGCTCTCTCTTTGCTGTCGATGTCAAGGACACCAATGACCTTACCCTCCCTGTTTTTCAGAGGAACAACGATCTCCGAGCTGGAACGCGCATCACAGGCAATGTGTCCCGGGAACTGATGAACATCCTCCACTACAACGGGCTCCTGCCTGTTGAAGGCGGCCCAGCAAACCCCTTTGTCTTTTTCCAGTACCTGACAGGCCACCGGCCCCTGATACATTAAAACAGTCATGAGCCCGTTCTCCAACCGGTAAAAACCCGTCCAGAAAAAGGTGTCCATTTTATGGTGCAAAACGGCAATGATTGTCGCCATCCGTGCTGAGGGACTGTTGCTTTTCAGTACCAGTTCGCCCAGCTGCATGTAAATACGCTCATACCTTCCCGCTTTTTTTCTTTTTTCCATGTTGTTTTTGTTTGCCTTTTTATATGCGAAGGAACAAAAAATGATTAATTTAGTTTTTCAAAAAAACAACAATAATGCAACGCCTTGTTACAGATCCGGACGAAAGAACCTGGGGAATGCTGGTTCATCTGCTGGCCCTCTCCGTTTTTGTGGGAATTCCCTTTGGAAACGTTATCGGCCCCCTGCTGATCTACCTCATTAAAAAAGATCAGTACCCCTTTGTTGAAGAACAGGGAAAAGAGGTGCTGAACTTCCAGATCACCTGGTCCATCATTTTTATTGTTTCGTCCGTCCTTATCATTATCGGCATTGGCCTTTTTTTGCTGATCGGCTTCGGCATCGCATGGCTGGTTCTTGTGGTCCTGGGGTCAGTAGCAGCAAATAATGGCCAAACCTACCAATACCCCCTTACCATCCGGTTTCTCATCTGAGTATTTCCCCCGGAATTTCATAGGACCGGTGTCCAATTACTCCGGAATGGACCGGTCAGCACACCTCACGGACTCCCCCCCTTCCTTCTTACAGATATTTTTATTCCATACTCATTTTTATTCCTTATTTTTGCCCTCCGGAAACGAACCAACCGGTACTGACGGAAAAAATGCATCAGCGGCGGGCTGTCTGCAATGCGATGCGCCCGTGGAGTGATCCGGATGAATCCCTGAATGGTTTTGTTGATAAAACAGGTGGTAAAAATTCAGGATTCTTTCCGGCAAAACGAATGCAAACGAAAAAATCCTTGTGGCCGGAGGCCATAAAAAAAACGAAAAATATTTTGCGAATATAACATGGAAAAATAATGGCACAAAAACCATCTGTCCCGAAGGGCACCCGTGATTTCTCACCGGTTGAAACAGTACGCCGGAATTATATCTTCAATACCATCCAGGAAATTTTCCGTCTGTATGGGTTTCAGCCCATTGAAACCCCGGCCATGGAAAACCTGTCCACTTTAACAGGCAAATACGGGGAAGAGGGGGACCGATTGCTTTTTAAAGTCCTCAATTCGGGAGACTACCTGTCAAAAGTGCCCAAAGCGGTTTTCAACCAGAAAGACTCAAACAAGCTAACATCCAAAATTTCGGAGAAAGGGCTGCGATACGACCTGACCGTTCCGTTTGCCCGCTACGTGGTTCAATACCGGCATGCC
>JAGYMR010000359.1 GCA_018400515.1 Tangfeifania sp. | reverse complement strand
AACGACGAAAACACCGGTACCCGGGAGAATCCGCTTTTAACCTTGCAGGGAGCCGTTGAACACATTCGTCAGATCAGACGGTCTGGTGCCCCGATGGAGGAAGTCCGGATTATAGTGACCAACGGAACATACCCCATGAATGCTCCACTTGTTCTGACGGAAGCTGACTCGGGGACCGGGGATGCTCCGGTCGTATTCATGGCTGAAGAGGGAGCAGAGCCTGTTTTCCTGGGTGGAATGCGCATCGGTGGCTGGGAAAAGGCAGAGGGTAACCTGTGGAAGGCGAATATTCCGGAAGTCCGGCAATATGGTTTTTATTTTGAACAGCTGTTTGTTGACGGGCAGCGGGCGCAACGGGCCAAATCGCCCAATGAAGGATTTTACTATCTGAAGGGGGTGGAAGAAACCATTATCTCGGAGGGCGAAGGCCGTGTTCCGGAAATGGCTGTTCAGACGCTGGAGCTTTTTCCCGAAGCTGCCGCTGATTTCAGCACCTTTACACCGGCCGATTTCAACGATGCTATTGTTACACTGTATCATAAATGGGACAATACCCGGAAACGGGTTTCGGGTTTTGATGCCTCCCGGCCAGCTATTTTCGCAACGGGCAAAGGCATGAAACCCTGGAACCGGCTTGACCCAAAAACCCGGTTCACCATCGAAAACTACCGGGCAGCCCTCGATTCTCCGGGCGAATGGTTCCTGGAAAAAAACGGCGATTTATTTTATTATCCCGCGGAAGGACAGAATCCCAACGAATCTGCCATATTTGCTCCTGTTGTGCAGCGATTTGTGGAGTTGAAGGGCAACCCCGAAACGGGGGAGAAGGTGGAGTACATCCGTTTTGAAAACCTGCGTTTTCAAGTGGCCGGGTATCGTACTCCTCCTTCCGGAAATGAACCTGCCCAGGCCGCCTCACCCGTGGAGGCAGTGGTCATGGCCGATTATGCCCGGGAAATTCACTTCAGAAACTGCGAAATTGCCCACACCGGCACCAATGCCTTTTGGTTTCAAAAAGCGTGTACCGATTGTTCCGTAACCCACTGCTACCTGCATGACCTCGGAGCGGGAGGAATAAAAATCGGGGAGAGGCAAATTCCTGAAAATGAGAGTGACCTGACCAAAAGAATTATTGTGGATAACAACATTATCCGCTCAGGAGGCCATGTTTTTCCCTGTGCCGTAGGGGTGATTATCTTTCAGGCAAGTGATAACGCCATTACTCAAAACGACATCGCCGATTTTCGCTATTCCGGGGTGTCGGTGGGCTGGGTTTGGGGATATTCCCACAGTCCTGCTAAAAGGAATACCGTGGAATACAATCATATTCATCATATCGGATGGGGTGAATTATCGGATATGGGTGGGGTTTACTGCCTTGGGGAATCGGAAGGCACTTCTGTGAGCAACAATGTGATCCATCATGTGTATTCCTATGATTATGGCGGCTGGGGCTTATACACCGATGAGGGTTCTACCGGAATCGTGATGGAAAATCACCTTGTTTATGCCTGTAAGAATGCGGGCTTTCACCAACATTACGGAAAAGAGAATACCATCCGGAACAATATTTTTGCCGGGAACATCCAGGCGCAGCTTATGGCCACCCGGATTGAGGACCATCTGTCGTTCCGTTTTGTCAACAATATTGTGTGGTTCGATTCGGGAAGCCTGCTGCGCAGCAACTGGAGCAAGGTTAATCTTTTTTCCGATAACAACTGTTACTGGGATACCCGGACCCGCGATATCCGGTTTGGGGAACAGACCTTTGAAGAGTGGCAGGCTGCCGGGAAAGATACCCATTCCATCGTGGCTGATCCCCAGTTTACGGATCCGGATAATGGGGATTTCACGATAAATAATGCTTCCGTAATTGAGGAAACCGGTTTTACTCCCTTTGATTACACCCGTGCAGGGGTGTATGGTTCGGAAGCATGGGTGAATAAAGCCGCCATCGATCCGGGGTTGACTGAAAAATTCGATGAGATGGTCCGGCAGATGGAGAGCAGGGATTAGCCTTTGGAGGATAAGGAAGTGGCACATGCAGGGGCACCATATCGGCAATTTTTCAAAAATACAATTGCATTTGAATAAGTTGTGAGTTCGTCCTGATTTTTTTTATTTTCAAGGTTTAAACCCTTCGGCCACCGTCTGGGTCGCCCGAACCGTCGGCGTCGCTCCAGGCGACACCGACGGTTGCTGACAAAACCCTTTCAACCATGCAATTTGAAAAAGGACATATTTTCCACATTTACAACCAGGGAAACAACCGTCAAAAAATATTCTTCGACCGTGAAAATTTCCTGTTTTTTTTACGAAAAATAAAGGTTTACATTTTTCCTTATGCTGATATTTTAGCATGGTGCCTTATGCCCAATCATTTTCATTTTATGGTGTTGGTTAATGAGATTACCGTCGGCGTCGCTCCAAGCGACACC
>JAGYMR010000358.1 GCA_018400515.1 Tangfeifania sp. | reverse complement strand
CAAAACGTGCAAAAACTGATGAACCATGGAACAAATATTGACCACCTTCGGATCCTTTCTTGAACCTTCGGTTATTCTGCTGGGAGTCATTTTGCTGATGCTTCTGAACGCATGGATCTTCAAGCGAATAAAATCATTGCCTTCGGAGGGCAACATCACTAAAAGGACCATCTCCTTTTTAATCATCCTGACGGGCGCTCTGGCCTTCATTCTTACACTGCCCATCGATAAGAGCCTGAAAGGACAGATACTGAGTTTCCTGGGCATCATTATCAGTGCCGGCATTGCCCTGAGCTCCACCACCTTGCTGGGCAACCTGATCGCCGGTTTCATGAACAATTCGATGAACCGCTTCCGGCATGGCGATCTGATAAAAATTGAAGACCTTCAGGGCCGCGTCACAAAAAAAAGCGCCTTCCACACCGAAATCCAGCTCGAAGACAGCAATTTTGTAACCATCCCCAATTTATTCATCGCTTCCAATCCGGTTAAGCTCACCCGCAAAACCAATACGGTCCTTTCAACGGAGGTATCGCTGGGATATGACGTTCCCCGGGAGCAAATTGAAAAAGCCCTGAAGCAGGCAGCAACCGAAGCAAATTTAAAGGACCCCTATGTATACATTACTCAGTTGGGCGATTTTTCTGTTGGTTACAAAATTCACGGATTCCTCGAAGACAGCACACTGTTTTTCAGCTCCTCATCGCTCCTGAACGGGAAAGTCATGGATGTCCTGCACCAAAACGGAATTGAGATCGTTTCCCCCTCCTTCATGAATCAGCGCAGGGTGGATGAAAAAACATTCATCCCCGCAAAGCCATCTGTAAAAAAAGAAACGAAAAAAAATGAATCCCCCGAAGAGCTGGTCTTTAACGAAGCCATGGAGGCCGGAGAAATGGAGAAACAGAGAGACCGGCTAAAAGCGCTGGATGAAAAAAAGGAAAAACTGAAGAAAAAACTCAAAGAAACGAGCGACAAAAAAGAAGCAGAGAGGATCAAATCCCTCCTTGAACAAACCGAAGACCAAAAGAACAAGCTAAAGAAAAGTATTGAAAAACAGGACGATAAAAACAAAGAAAAGTAAAAATGATGTTGTTCACCTACTCGGAAGGAAAGATCACGGAAAAAGATCACGCACTGGCGGAACAAATTGACAAGTTATAAATGGTTGCTAAAAAGGGGCAAAACAAGGCCTAAACAGTATGCACCGTCTCAACAATCTCCTCTCCTTTCCGGATGGCTTCCAGATTTAGCGGAATAAGCTTATGGTACCTTTCGGGCAATGATTTTTCGAGCCCTTTCTCTACATTATCGAGGCTAAGGATGGGTTTCACCTTCAAAAAGCTGCCAAACACGATCATATTGAACACCTTGGGATTTCCCATTTCCACAGCGGTTTGAGTCCCTTCCACTTTATAAATATTGATGTCTTTCCGGGTAGGGGGATTGATAATCCCATTGGGATCATAAAGCAAAGTGCCTCCCGGTTTTACAGTACTTTCAAATTTATCCAGGCTTTGCTGGTTCAGGATAATAGCTGTATCAAACTCTTGCAAAACGGGTGAACTTATCCTGTTGTCGCTAACAATCACCGTCACATTGGCCGTTCCGCCGCGCATTTCAGGCCCGTAAGAAGGGAACCAGGTAACTTCTTTATCTTCCATAATTCCGGAGTAAGCCAGTATTTTGCCCATGGAAAGCACCCCTTGACCACCAAATCCGGCAATAATCAATTCTTCATTCATACTAATTGCATTTTTAATTGTTTGATTCGGGTTCTCCTTTTTCACTGTCTTTAAAAACCCCCAGCGGAAAATAAGGGATCATATTCTTTTCCATCCACTTGTTGGCCTGTACCGGCCCCATTTTCCAGCCCGAATTGCAGGTTGAAACCACTTCCACAAAGGAAGTCCCTTTTTTGTCAAGTACATTCTTAATGCCTTTTTTAAGGGCCCGTTTGCATTTACGCACTGCGCCGGCAGTATGCGCCGCCTGCCGTGTAACATATGAGGTCCCGGGCAGTTGGGCCACCAGGTCAGTCATTTTCAGCGGATAGCCGTTCAGGTCGGCATTCCTGCCAGCGGGAGTGGTTGAAGTAATCATGCCATCGATGGTCGTGGGCGCCATCTGTCCGCCAGTCATTCCGTAAATTCCATTATTGATAAACACCACCAGAATATTTTCTCCCCGATTGCAGGCATGTATTATTTCGGCAGCCCCGATAGAGGCGAGATCGCCATCACCCTGGTAGGTAAACACAAACTTTTCGGGATTTAAACGAACGATTCCGGTGGCCACTGCCGGTGCTCTCCCGTGTGAAGCCTCCTGCCAGTCGATATCGATGTAGTTATACGCAAACACAGCGCATCCAACAGGTGCAATCCCGATGCTTTTTTCCTGGATACCCATCTCGTCAATCAGTTCGGCCATTAATTTATGTACCAC